>JACMJB010000228.1 GCA_014380815.1 Armatimonadota bacterium | reverse complement strand
GCCACGCCGTCTGTCCTCAATCATGATCCTTGCCTTGCTGGAGGCGGGGCCGAGGGTCGTCTGCTCGTGAGCGAAGAGGCCGTGTTCCAGTGGACAGTTTCCACATCGAAGGCCAGCAGATCATCGCCGCGCGATCGGATACCGCCGCGCCGCGCGACCCCCTGAAACAGACCGATCCCGGCGAGGCAGACGCCCACCCGGGAAGGCGAAGCCGCAGAGGGAGGGATGCCGGGGCATCCCTCCCTCTCCCCGGAGCCGGTCTGCGCTTCCTGGCCACGGTCCGCGTTCACCATTCATCGTTCACTGTTCACTGTTCAGCCTGCGACTTCCGGGACCGCGGCAGTTTCCGAATCCAGGATCTTGCGGGCCAGTGCGACCTCCTCAACGGTGCCCTGGGCCAGCACCAGAAACTGCCCTGCCTGGAGGCGCTCGACCGAGCGCAGCGCCTGGTCACGCGGCAGCCCGAGAGCGACCAATCCTTCCACCAGCGCTCCGACCCCCGCGCCCGCGATCGCGCCCGCTACCAGCCCCGAAAGCGGCCCCAGCACCAGCACCATGCCCGCCACCGGGACCAGGAACAGGCCAAACCCCATCAGCATGCCGAACAGCCCGCCAAACCAGGCGCCCTGACCCGCACCCTCCAGAGCGGCATCGGAGGGGCGGTAGTAGCCCTGGATCTGCTCCCGTACCTGAAAGTCACGACCGACAATCGAGAGGTTTTGAAGGGGGATACCGCCGCGCTGAAGCTGGCGGACCGCCTCCTCTGCTGCGTGGTGGGTGGGGAACGAGGCCACTGCGGGCAGGCGGTGGTCCGTGTGACGGTCCGTGTGACGGTCTGTGTGAAGGTTCATCGGTTCGTTTCCTTTGCGTTTTGAAGAGAGTGGAAGCGTGGAGCCGGAATCTCTGTCTCCGGGGCGCTGCCGACGGACGGCATCCGGTTCCGGCTAGAGTTTAACCGGGCAGACTCTGGTGCCCACTCGTCGCGGGAGCAGGAAATGGCCGGACGAAAGGCCAGCCGCCACCTCGACGGTGGTCGAGGTCAGCGCGCGACCGGGGAGGGGGCAGGGACTCCCGCGATGGGCAGCGCGAGTCTAGTCGCTGGTGGAAGAAGCGGCCCCCGCGCCGCGGAGATAACTCTGATGAGTCGCCCGGTCACCCGCCAAACCGATGTGCGGGGGCACGGACCCACTCAGAAAGAGAGCAACCTGAAATGAGCCGACCCTGTTTTTTGCCTGCCACCGGCCTCGCCGCTGTCGCTGCCTGGGGGACCCTTGTCGCGGTGCCGGGTGCGCGTGCGGATGCCCCCACCGAAAGCCAGGGGGAAAAGCCGATCCGTATCCAGCTTGGCGTGTTCCTGCCTGCGGACCGCAGTATCCGCGACAGGACCGGAGAGAGTCACTTTTCCGCCGGTCTTGGCTATGACCTCAAAGCGCTCGGTCGCCGAACGGACCGGGTGGAGTTTCAGAGCGGACCGTATCTGGACTTCGCCTCCCGCGAGCGGGACGGCTTCCAGCTCACCAATGTGGGGGTGGGCCTACAGAGCCGGGTCTATTTAGCCCCGGAGTCGCGTCTGCGGCCCTATATCGGCGCGGGGTTGGGCGGCTACTACATCAAGTACCGACAGGAGGACGGCTCGGATGACCGCAAGTTCACCCTGGGCGGGAAGGCTATTCTGGGCCTCCAGGATCGCGACGGCCTGTATTTCGAGACCAGCTACATACTGACCGAGAAGGTGCGCGGCGACCAGCCGGGCGGCTTCAATCTGCAGCTTGGCTACCGATTCTAACCCGAAACGGACCCCGGACCACGAGCCGGTGCTTGCGAGGCTCCGCCTTCCCGCCGAGACGCGACCCGGCTTTTGGCAGCCATAACGACGCAGGGACATAACGACACAAGGACGCAGGAACACAAGGACACAGGGACACAGAAAATGAGCTTTAAACAGAGCCTTAAACAGAGCCTGGTATCGAGCACTGCCTCGAGCGCACTGCTCGCGCTGCTGATCGTTGTCGGGGCTGCCGGGGCGCTTTCGGTTCCGCCGCCGACGACCGATTCTCTTCGATTTCAGGGGGACCGGGACAACCGGGACGACCGGGACAATCGCATGGAGGCGCTGGACGAGGCGATGCTGTCCGCCCCGTTGAACGGCAACCCGGACCACGATTTCGCGGTGATGATGATCCCGCACCACCGGGAAGCGGTCGGCATGGCCGGTGCGGAGCTTTTGTATGGCAAGAACCCGGTCCTGCGCCGTCTGGCGCAGGAGATCATCGTCTCCCAGCAGCAGGAGATCCTCATGATGCAGCAACAGCTTGCCGGACCATCCCGTGCGGTACCGGGGAAAGTGCCTCGCAGGATCACCGCCGCGGTCTCCGCGCCTGCTGCGGTCTCCGCGCGTTCTGCTGCTGCACCGCCCGCCGCGGTCTCCGCGCCCGCTCCGGTCTCACCGCGAGACCGGGTCTATTCGGGTGACTGAATGTAAGCCCGCCGCAAGCCTCTTCGCTTTAGCGGGCGTGGATACAGCCACAACTTCGTTGTGGGCAGGGATGGGCGCGGCTTCTCGCGGGTAGTTTGCAAGTGTGCAAACGTAAACCCGCCGTCCCTGTTTCAGCAGGGAAAGAACGCGGGTTTCAATACACGCAAGCGTGTATGCGTTCGCTACGGCAAACCTCCCGTCACACTGGAAAAGGGTTTGCAAAATCGGTCGCTGAAGGGTGTACAGAAGCCCGGATCTCCGGGCCGGGGTGACCCAGCCACGGAATCCAAAACGGAATCCAAACCAGAACCGCCCCGAGATGTCCGTTTGCCCGTTTGTTGTCGGTCCCGATCTTCCAGGGCTGGCCGCTCCCGGTTTGCCTGCGCTCGCTGATAGGCTGCGCGAAGCTGGCTCAGCGGGCGCTCCATCCGGCAGTGCTGCTCCAGAGCGGCACCGTGAACCGGCTTCGCCTGGTGCGCTTCCGCCTCGGCCTGAGCCAGTGGACCCGCGCCTGGTTCGGCAGCGGGTTTCCGCCGCCGAACCAGGGGTCCGCTCACGAAAAAATCGTACGGTAAGGCATAACATGGTAAGACATAACAACGAGCGAACCCCGTGGAGATGCCCGAAAGGCTCCATAACACTTGTTGTGCTGCTTTTGCGCGGCGTCGGGGAAAGCAGAAACAAGAACTGATGAAAATCGACGAACGCGACCACAAATTATTGGCGTTCTGGGCCGTTGACTGCGCCGAGCGCGTGATTTTGTACTTCGAGCAAAATCATCCACAAGACAACCGCCCTCGCCAAGCACTCGAAGCTGGGCGCGCGTGGGCACATGACGAAATAGGAGTGACTGAAGCGCGAACCGCTGCTTTTGCCGCTCACGCTGCTGCTCGCAATGCCGAACACGCTTCAGCACGAGCAGCAGCGCGTGCTGCTGGTCATGCCGCAGCAACCGCTCACGTCGCCAGCCATGCCCGTCATGTTGCTGCTTACGCAGTCACTGCCGCCACAATCGGTAGCAATACTGATGCTTCCACCGAGCATGATTGGCAGTTTCAAAAACTCGCAAAGCATCTTCAACCAGTCGTATTTCCCGACGAGGCTACAACATAACCAACAAGAAAGAGCCGCTCGTTGTTATACCGTACCGAAAAATCGTACGTTAAGGCATTTCCCTCTTCAGGGTTAGGGCAAAATAGTCAAATAAAATAGCCAAACAGCCCGTAGCCTAATTACATTGTCTCTGTTGTTTTTGGCTGCCTCTTCAGGTGTCATCAGCGGAGAACGAACTGGTGTGGAAAGTGATCCGCTTGCATACTGAGGGAGTGTCGTACCGAAACATCGTCGCGGAACTGGGGCACGAGTACCGCGCGGCCACCGGCAAAGGCATGGCATGGGGGGTGGCGAGGCAGATAGTGCTCGGCAGGGGGCACTATGCGACTGCTGAGGCCCACGCAGCGGTGCTCGAGGAAGTGGTGGCATAACCCCTTAACCGAGATCGTGCTCTACAAGACGCATTTCGCCATTCTTCACGGTCGCAGTTCCTGAGTAGTCGCCGTCCTCGTCCCAATAGTGAAGCCTGAACGCCAAGGTGGGGAACTGCCGGGAAACCGTTTCAAGAAGCGTCGTGGGGGCCGCTAGAGCAGTCCCGAAGGACGCGACGAAACTTCTCTGGGTCTGTTCCAGCCCTATCCATTGCCACACGTCGCCTTTGGTGCCCCAGTGGTCCAGGGTCCACCTGTTGGGGTCTGGTTCCCCGGCTGGCATCGGAAGAAGAGAAGCGAACAGAATCGGGAGCGGGTTGCCTTCCGCATCCATCCCCGACGCAGCGGCAAGGAGCGCTTCCCGGCCCCCGCTCACGAAACGGAAAAAATCGTACGTTAAGGTTTAAAGGAATGCAGAGACGCACGGAGGAAAAGGTACAGGAAGACAGAAACGCTGGGGAGACGAAAGATGAACCGTCACAACGGGGGTCGCGGCCAAAGCAAGGTAACGATACGCGGCGCAACGACATCTCTGGTCCTGTCGCTATTGGTCGGAACCATTTTGCTTGCGTTCGCGGCACCCAACCACGCGAAACCATTGGCGTCGAGGAACCAGCCTTCCGCGAGTTCCGCTGCGAAACAGACGAACGACTCGAAAGATGCTTCCGCGCTTCTGGAACGATGCTACGCCGCTTACAAGGAACTGCACTCGTTCTCCTGCGTGATGGAGCGCCAATCATTGATTCCTTTGTGGACACGGGACGGACAGAAGGTGCCCCCGAAGATCGAGGTAGTTTCGGTCGATTACCGTATCCAAAAACCCGGCAACGCGGCGTTTGTTCGCATTAATGAGCGCGGAATCACGGAACGCGTCGTGACCGACGGGCAGTCTATTTGGATGAGCACGACAGACCCGTTGGCGCAGCCGAATCGTCATCTAAAGGCAGCGGCGCAGCCGGGTGCGGGAGGCTTCCTGGCGGCAATACACACCGGACGAATCGGGACGGAGACACTTCGGTCCGTCATGCCGCAGGTCGTTCTCGGCATCAACTACCTGCCTGCCGGTTTTGGAACGCCATGGCGAATGGGACCGCCAACCGAGATGGATGGGGAGCCGGTCGATACGATTACCTTTTCGTCGAATCTTTCGGGGACGGAGAAGCCCAAAGACCGTGGTTCACTGCCGCTCCCTAGGCTTCATACGATCACACTTCTCGTCAGCAAGAAGGACCACTTGCTGCGACAGATCCGCGAGGAGTACCAGTATACGGACGGTTCAGTCGCCGTAACAACGGAAACCTATCGCTCCGTCCGCGCCAACCCCGCGTTGGCTTCTTCGCTCTTCACCTTTCAGCCACCGCGCGATTCTGTTGCCGTTGCCCGACAAAGTGACCTGTACCCTGCAGCACGACGAGCCGAGGTAGTCCCGGCGATCGGTGTTGGCGCAGTACCCGTGGTGTCTGCCACCGACATCGATGGCAAGCGGGTGTCGCTGAAAGACTACCAAGGGAAACTTGTGCTGCTCACGTTCTGGGGGACGTGGTGCGCTCCCTGCCGGGCGGAGATACCTACTCTGGTTAAAGCCTACAAGAAATACCAGGGACAGGGCCTGGAAATAGTGGGATTCGCTATCGAAACCGAGGGAGCAACGGATAAAGTTCGCGCGTTTTGCGTCGCACAGAAGGCATCCTGGCGTCAGGTTCTGGACGTACAGGGGATCATCGCGAACGGCGGTTTTGTTCCGGACGGAGTCGGTATTCCATACAGCCTGCTGATCGGGCGCGACGGGCGGGTGGCTGCTGTCGGTCTACAAACCGCCGATGCCCTGGAAGCCGCGATTCAGACTGCGCTGGACCAAAAGAGGCCACCCGAAAGTTCATCCGAGAGATGAGTGTGGAGAGAAGAGAGAACAGCGACGGCTCCTAGGTCCATCTGAGGTAGACACGGGCAATAATCATCGGCGCTAAACCCGACTGGACAAGGTAGGCATATTCCCTTGAGCCAGAACCTGTAGCCGAATTACATCGCTGTTGTCGTCTTTGGCTAATTTGATCTGACCCGAAGAGACGAAATGCCTTAACGTACAATTGATGAGACGCACTCTGAAGGGAGGCATCTCTTTTCCTTTCGACGAGACCCGGAGGACCGCAGGAAGACCGCCGGAAGACCCCTAGATCTGTGCCGCGCCGCCGTCTACGAACAGTTCGATGCCCGTGATGTAGCTGCTGTCCTCAGAGGCCAGAAACAGCACGGCGCTAGCGATCTCGTCGGGCGTGCCGGTGCGACCCAGCGGTGTGGTCGCGGCGGTATCCGCCTTCATGGCGTCAATCTGCGCATCGCTCAGACCAAGCTCATTCTTGTAGCCGGGGGTGATGATCGTGCCGGGGCTGACAACGTTGACCCGTATCCCCCGGTCCTTGAGATCCACGGACCAGGTCCGCGCGAACGAACGCAGGGCCGCTTTGGTCGCCGCGTAGACGCCGAAGCTCGGTATCCCGCGGACCGAGGTGACGGAGCCGTTGATCACGATCGCGGCACCGTCCGGCATCAGGGGGAGCGCTTTTTGAACCGTAAACAGGGTGCCCTTGACATTGACCCCGAAGACTTTTTCGAAATGGGCTTCGGTGACCTGACCGAGCGGCGCGAATTCGCCAATGCCCGCATTGGCGAAGAGAATATCGAGCCGCCCGGCCTGATCCCGGATCGTTTCAAAGAGCTGATCCAGATCGGGGAGGCGCGAGATATCGCCCTGGATGCCGGTCGCATCTTCGCCAAGCTGCGCGACTGCCGCCGCCAGTTCGCTCTGGCGTCGTCCGGTAATAAACACGCGGGCGCCCTCGGCGACAAAGCGCTGCGCGGTGGCGAGACCGATCCCGCTGGTGCCGCCGGTGACGAGAACGGTTTTGCCTTCAAACTTTTTCATGCTGCTGCTTTCTGGTCTTCGGTGCCCCTG
>JACMJB010000227.1 GCA_014380815.1 Armatimonadota bacterium | reverse complement strand
GCCGAGTTCGAGATCCGCGCCGCTTCGAGGCCAAAGAACCAGTAGTACTACCTGAAGGGTACAGACCTGACGGGGTTGATGGTGTTGAAGCCTGATAAGTGAAGCGGCGATCGGTGATCAGTGAACGGCGAACGATATTTAGTGAACAGCCAACAGTAAACGGCGATCAGTAACCCGTAATACAGATAGGTAGGCTTCTGCCCCTTCCGATCACTGTTTGCTGATCACCGATCACGTTTTGCCCCCGCAAAAACAGAAAGCCCGGTTTCCCGGGCTTTTGTTTTGCTGCTCCGCTTTGGCGCTCAGACCGGGCGGATGTTCGAGGCCTGTTCACCTTTGGGTCCGGTGGTTTTCTCGTAGGTTACCTTCTGGTTTTCCTTGAGCGACTTGAAACCGTCGCTCTGGATCGCGGAGAAATGGGCAAAGAGGTCTTTGCCGCCGTCGTCCGGGGTAATGAAACCATAACCTTTAGCGTCGTTGAACCACTTCACGGTACCTGTAGCCATGTCTAAATCATCCTTAAGTAAATATGTAAAAGGGCCTGAGCCCGACTGCGGGATACCAAGAGGACAAAATAAGGAGATCTGAGGAGTACCGTGATTACGGGGCTACGACGGACCAGCTATAGAGCGCTTGGAACCTCCACGCGACGCCTTTATACAAGTTTATGACGTCTGGGTCAACGGCCCCAAAACGCAGCTAAGGCGTTAAAGGGGAACGGTAAAAGGGGAGGCGGCGATGCCCTTTTCCGGCCCTGGGACCGGCATTTTCGCCCCGCTTCTGTGCGCGACATTTGCGCATTGCTTGCAGGCCCTCGCCGCGGGCCGAAGGCCGCTACCCCTAGCCTCTAGTCCCTCGCCCCTAGCCCCTCACTACTTCCTGTTCAGGACTTCCTTGAATTTCGGATTGCGCAGCAGCTCGTGGGTGGCGCCGACCAGTGCGTCGCTCAGCACTTCGTAGTAATTGTCGGCCTTGTAGGTGATCCCATACCGGCTCGAGTTGCCGCTGGTCATGAACGACCAGAGGATCTTGCCCGTCTCGGCATCGGTAAACGTTAGTTCCAGATCGACATCGGCGTTGTAGCGGCTCGCGTCCTCGGCGTAAAAGCGCTTGATCCAGCCTTTCATCACCACTGTGCCGCCGGTGTCGACAATGGGCACGCCCTGCGCGGACATCAGGGTTTTCATCTGGTAGGTCACGAACCGGGCAACGTCCTCCTGGGTCGTTACCTTCCGGTTGGGGACCTTGCTCTTGTTTAGTCCAAGGAGGCTTTTGTCGGCGCGATTGTCGATGAACGGATCGATCTGCAGCTTCGCGCCGTCGAGGCCCTTCATATCCAGCGCGGCCCGCTCCGACATGGGAGAGGTCGGCTTCCAGACCAGCGGGATGTTTTCAAGTTTGTCGGCGGCAACGGCCGGTGCGATGGCACCGGCACCGATGCTGGCCAGACCCACGATGAGCGACAGTGCGACGTAGAGCCGGTTGTTCATGCGATCTCCTATGGGTAACGGGCCCCTCGATGCATGCGGCCCTGAACCTTTGTACTCTCCGATGCGCGCTAGTTCCCTGGATCGGGGATAGGCATCCGATCTCAAGGGCTTGGACGGATCGAGACACGTCCGGATGACACCGCATTCAATCTGACTGAGGCTCACCACGCGCCGCAAGCGGCACAAGTGTTCCCTTGAGTCACGAAGGCCCCGAAGAGGCACGAAGAAAAGCGGAGCACTTTGCAACCGCCTTCGATAGTGGAGTGCCTTGATTGCCGCACACGGAATTCTGCTCTCCGAGAATCGTCACAGAATTTGCACTCGCACTTCTTCGTGCTACTTCGTGCCCTTCGTGACTCAAGGGAACACTTGTGCCGCTTGCGGCGCGTGGTGAGATTGAGATTCGCGTAAGACCGTCGCCTACTGCAGCGTCCTGTCTGCGACAGTGATCCGGTGCAGCAGCCGTCGATGCCCTTCATAGCCGCCGGTCGCGGCATGGATCACGCAGCGGTTGCCCCACATGATCAGCATGCCGGGTTCCCACTTGTGGCGATAGACGTACTCGGGTCTGGCCTGGTGCTTGTAGAGCTCCATCAGGATGTCGCGGCCTTCGTCATCGGGAATGCCTTCGATACCGATGGTGTAGCCGGGGCTCACGAACAGCGCAAGGCGTCCGGTTTCGGAATGCGGGCGCGCGAGCGGATGCAGCTGGGTCCTTAGCGCCGTGTCGCCGAACTTGATCGCCATCGAACGGCCCTTGTCCTTCTCGCCGTACATGCCGTCCTTCGCGTAGCCCTTGCGCGCGGAGTGGATCGCCCTCTTATCCTTAAGGCGCGCCTTCATCGATTCGGGGAGTCCATCCCATGCAGCGTACTGGTTGGCGAACAGGGTGTCGCCACCGATTGGTGGAATGACATTGCCGTAAAGCACTGTGCCCGCCGGCGGGGCCTTCAGGAAGCTCCAGTCGGAATGCCAGGTCTCCGCGAATATCGGCGTCTTCTCGTCGGCCTCGCGCTTCACCTGCACCACGCGCGGATGGCCGGGGATCGCTTCGATGAACGGATCTTCTCCGTTCGGTCCCATGTACGTGGCGAAGCGCTCGATGTCGCCGATCTCCAGCGGCTGCCCGGGAAAAGCGATCACCTGGTGCTCGAGCCACACCTGGCGAATACGATTGACCTCCTCCGCCAACAAAGGCTTCGAGAGGTCCACGCCGCGGACCAGCGCACCGCAGGCTGCTTGTTGTTTTCTGACTTCCAACGCCATGATTCTCCCGTTTCATGCAGGCAAACCCCGATTCTAAAGCCTTCTCCGGACAGGAACCGGAGTGCACCCGGGTTGTCTGATGGACCGGTGGCGGGAATCCTTGTCGCCAAACCTACGGAGGAGACAGTTCCATGACAAAGAACATCTGGAAAACGACCGGCATCGTGGCCGGCCTGATGATTGCGGGCATCGCATTGGCGGATCCGGTATCGGTCAAGCTTTCGGGCGACCAGGAAGTGCCGCCCGTGACGACGAGTGGTTCGGGCAGCGGCACCATCACCGTCGGCGAG
>JACMJB010000226.1 GCA_014380815.1 Armatimonadota bacterium | reverse complement strand
GGCGACGACCCAACGCTGCCTACTTCCGAGGACCGTGATCTGGCGGTTACCACACCCGCTTCCCGGGGGGCGATGACCTTGAGGGAGGCGGTTTCGGACTCTTTCAGCGGCAACGCGACACCCTCCCGCGCGGCGCCCGCGGTGGTACAGGTAGATGACGCTGTTGCGGAGAAACCGGTGATGGTCTTTGGGTCGGGGAATACCAGCCGCGAACGTTTGCCTCAATCTTTAGCCGCCCTTTATGGTCTGCGGCTGTTCGTTCGGAAAGATCGCTCGACCTTATTGACGCTCCCCGCACCGCACACGCTGCGGACTGTTACGGAGCTTCCCGCGGAAATTCGGCGTCTTACACCGGCTCCCCTGCTCCGGTCTTTTGATGCTCAGGTTGACCAGGCTGCAAGTCAGCAGGCGGGGAAGCACGGGCCACCTGTGCCCCAGACAGGGATGAACTCCCCTTATCGCTTTCAGGCTGAGTCTGCTTACTACTTTCCGGCGACACGCCGCCTGCGGGCGCTCGTTGAGCTGAAACTGCCGACACGCCAATCCCAACCAGTCCCCGTTTCCGCTTTTGGCAGCGAGGCATCCCGCTTGATCGCGCTCAGAATGTTATCGGCGGGCGGCCTTCAAGCGATCAACGGACTTATTTCCGTCAAGCCGCCACAATGTTTGACAGATCCCGGTACTGTCTGCATTGGAGGCAGGCCGGATAAAGACGGCACCGTAAGAGGGGTGACCATAGGATACCGGAACGAAGAAGGCGCCTACCGACCGGAGGTTGGAGCAAGTATTTCCGGTGCCAGCGGCGGCTAATCCGCGGTCACCGGTGACCACTGGTGGTCACCGGTAGTCATCACTTGACGCGAACATGTTCCTCCTGCATAGCTCGTCTGTCTGTCTTTACCTTGTCTTCGAAACGTACTGCATCAATGGAGTCAGTCTAACTGATTTAATCGAAGTCGGCGCTGCGGGTCTTTTGGAAAAGCTCGACCGACTCGAAGCCATTCGATGTGGTGAAGGGGACGGGAACCGTGCCATTTCCGTTCTCGCCATGCGCCTCGCCGCTGCCGCCAACAAAGGGGTTCGCGGCGGCGAACTCGTCGAACTTGGTGAACATCTGCACGAACAGCGGCATGCCCGTGAACGAGAGCGGGGAGGCCGGACCGGTGAACATAAACGGGAACTGGCGGTTCGACTGCGGGTCCACAAACGATTTGTACAGCGACAGCGCCTCTGGATCGCCGACAATCTCCTCAAGCTGACCGAGTTCCGACCCCATGGTCAGGCCGAAGCCAAAGGCGTTCAGCCGAAGCTGGCCGATGATCTCGCGGTGCAGGCTGGCAAGAGTTTGCGTGATAAACATATAGCCCAGGCCATATTTTCGCGTTGTGCGGACCGCATCCACGAACTTCTTGGTGAGCTGTGCCATTTCAGAGGCGTCATCGCCGCGTGTGTACGCGCGAACGTAGCGGTGCGCCTCGTCCAGGGCGACCAGACAGTTCAGACGCCGGCCCTGCTGGAAGGCTTTGCCGCCCTCCACATCCAGGGCCGTCGCGATCTCCTTGAGAAGCAGTGCCTTGATCTCTTCATCGTCTTTAAAGGCGGTTCCTTCGCCGCTGATGTCCAGAAAAACGATCGGCTGCGAATCGGTTTCCGAGGCTCCCGCGATCAGCGACGACACGATGTTCCACAGCGGGGTCCGTTCGTTGCCCTTGCTGTCCACTTTTTGGAAAAGGTCCAGCGCGGTCTGCCAGAGGATTTCGGCATCGCGGAAATCGTCCGGATCGCTCAGCAGCGAGCGAAACCGTTCGGCAAGCTGCTCGCGCCGCTCTTTGCCGGTGTAGATCCGCTCCAGGGCTTTGGAGTCCTCTACCAGCAGGGTCAGCACGGTGCGCATCAGGTCGGCGGGCGCGGTGTCAATCTTGGCTTTGGCCTCAGTCAGGGCTTTGCGGACGCAGGCATACACCACCTCAACCGCGATCTCCTGGTTTTCCGGGTTCTTGATCCCGACAAACCGATAAAAGTTGGCCTTGCGCAGAAGCTCGGCAAACTGGCTGGCATCCTCACGCAGCCGGACCTGAGTCGCCAGCTTATATACCCGCACCTCGCGTCCCGCGCGGCGCAGGGCAAGGTGGAGCGGAAACGGCAGATCGCGGTCTGAGGAGAACTGTCCCTGTGGGACAATGAACAACAGCCCCATCTGCTTATGGCGGGCGTAGGCGAGCAGCACATAAGCCGCCAGCCCCGACTTGCCCGACCCGGTCTTGCCGAAGACCCCGATGTGATATGCCTCGCCTGCACCGCCTGCACCTTTGCCGAAGTGACGCAGCGAGAACGGCATCTTCACCGGCGTCCCGAAGACATTGCCCAGATAGACCAGTTCGTCTTTGTGCCGCTCCAGCAGGGCGGAAAGAACCTCATCACGGACCGCGTAGACGCGCGCGCCCGTGCCCGGCGAGGTCCCCAGCATATCCTCGCGGCAGAACTCCTCATCGCGTTCGTCCACATCAATGGTAAACGCGGCCTGGACAGTCAGTGTCGCAGTTCGGACATCGGCACGCTCGGAGAGGTGCGGCAGCGATCCCTGCCGTTTGATAATGCCCCGGAACGCCATGTCCTGATGCCACCGATTCTGCGTCTCGACCCGGCTGATCTGCCCGATCACGGCGATTCGGCAGCCGTCGTGGGGGAGCACGAGGTAGACCATCTGGCCTCGGATCCGCTGCGCCTCGGCGGACTCCAGAATATCTATGGTGATCTCGGTCGTATCGGACGGCGACCCGACCACACCGATGGGGTTGGCGCGCATTTCGTCAAGGAGCACGGAAAGGACTTTTCCGCGTTTATTCACGCGGTTGGCTTCGCTGGTGGTGAGCATAGCGTACTATTCTCCTTAACCTCTCCCACTGCCTTCTCCCTGCCAGAGTCGGAAAACCGCTCCCTTACCAATTGCTTTCCTATGTCAACCCCTGCCGAGCGGCAAAAGAGCGTGAGCCGGGAGCATCAGCAACAGTAAGGAACCGGATAGCTACTTACCTTCGAGAAGACGCGCGACAAATGCTTCGATAACCGGCTGTGCGGAAGCCCAGTCGCCAAATACGTAGTTTTCGAAAGACACCAGTGCCTCCGTTTCCACATTTACAATTTCTAAATCGCAGTCTCCTGCTTCCCACAGCGTAGCCCTTGCGAGCTCCTTATCAGTGTCAATATCAAGGTAGGCCCATGGTCCTCATTGGCATCGTTCTTGTTTATGCCAAAATTAAAAGTGGCATCTTCTGTACCACGATTCGCTTGATGAAACCATCGGCCAAAGTCTTGGGCTAACCTCATTTCTGTGTCACGACTTCCTTTTGACTCCATGGGCCGCCTTCTCGAATAGGAATCCGGAAAGAGAGCCATTTGCGCTCAGGATCACACCAGTCCCTGCCGGGCGGCGAGAAGAAGAAACTCTCGGAGTATAAGGTACGCTGTCCTATGTGCCAACACAGCGTTGCAGGTACACCTGCATAGGAGCTCCCACATAAGTGCAGGGGAGTGGTCACAGCGAACGACTGCCTGAAAGCTTCACGAGGGACCTGAGGGCGGGGAGATGTGTAAGGAATGAGGTAAATACTAAGGCAAAGGTAAAACATGTTGATGTACAGATCTCACTAGTCTGAGTTTATACAATTCTGCTGCTTTGAATTCGAGTTTTCGTCCGAGAACTGTTGGGTAAGAGGAGTTCCACCTATGAAGCGCCATGCCAATGAGCCGCACTTCACCATCAGCCCCAGGCATCCAGAACTGCCGCGCCAGAGGGATAAGGGCTTGTTTCTATCCGTATTGCTGGCTGCCACTGTTTTGTTCGTGGCGACCGATGAATGTTCTGCTTCCCCGAGACTTGCGGCATCGCGAATCCAGGCGCAGGTCACCGACCGTGGCACATCGCCTGTGCTTGAAATCGCACAGGATGCGCGAGGTTTTTATACTCGCGGGGAATATTCTCAGGTTGTTTCTCGGGTGGAACAAGGCTGGCCGGTGTTAGCGCACGCCGGTCCGGAGTGGGCGCCTTATGTCGCCAATCCGAATATGGGCGCTGCGTTCTATTACGTCCAGGCTCTTGATAAATTGGGGAATCGCGCGGCGCTCGTGGCGGGAACACGCCGGGTGCTGACAGAACTGCCCACGGCGATGGACGACCGCGGCGACTGGGCATATGCCAAGCTTTGCGATCTCCTCGCCGCGGACGGGCATCCGGAAGAAGCTCTCCGATTTGCCAAACAGCGTTTTTTGCTCTGCAGCTACGAAAAGGGGACCATCGATCGGTCGGCCCGGATGCTTGCAAAAGTCATGGGCGCCGTTGATTCCTCCCAGGGGCTCGCGCTTCGCTTCGTCCAGGCGCAGGGCGACTCAAAAAGTGTCAACCCGCTGAAGAGTGTGAAACTCCCGGACGAAAGCCTCGCGACGGCAACCCGGCTTTTAACCGATGGTTACAAGACCGACCTTCATGGCCGGGTCTCCCTCCAGCTTCTGGACGAGTCCAGCGAGGAGGCGGCTGTCACGGCCTCTGGCAGCCTGAGGGAAGCGTGTCGCTGCCTCAAAGCCCGCGACCTGGGTATCACGAGCGCAAATACGGCTGCTGCTGACCGCTCGAAAACGGGGGCGGGCACCTCAGGCGCTGCGGTAGATCCGGTTGCCCCGGAAGTCCTCTCCGCTCCGTTTGTGGGCGGCTGCATCGCGGCGGAACGATCCTTGCCGGACGAGGTATGGACGGGGGGAAAGCTGACCGCGGATCTGCTGTACTACCTGATGGATCACTGGTGGTTCAGGCAGGCGGGACGCCTGGAAGTGGCACGCGAGCTTGTTCAGCGTTTTCCGCCGGTCCCGGAGCCAGAACCAAAGACGAGCAGTAAGCTGCGTTTGTGGCTCGGGGATTACTTCCGAAGCATCAATGATCCCCGTGCGGTCCCCTATCTGGAATCGGTGCTGGCGGAAACAAAGTCGGCCTCGGGGAAAGAACCCGCGCCCGCCCTGCTCCTGCTGGGCCAGTATTACGAACAGACAAAGAATTTCCAAAAGGCGGCGGAAACCTTCGCCAGCGTCGAGAAATACACAAGTCACACGGATTTCATTCCGGACCTTC
>JACMJB010000225.1 GCA_014380815.1 Armatimonadota bacterium | reverse complement strand
CGTTGTTTTCTTTTGCTGCCGCCGCTTCTTTCTGATGGACTTCTTTGAGCGATTCGGAAAGTCCCTGCCAGGATTGGCCTTTCGGCAGTTTGGCGAGGCGCTGCTGCATCTCCTGTTTCAGGTTCCAGGTATTTACGCCCGCCGTTTTCAAATAGTCCACCGCCTGATTGCTCCCTGACATCAGCAGAGCGAGCAGGGCGTGTTCGGGTTCGGTGTGGGCGTGGCCAGTCAGAGAGACAAGGATTTGCATGTTCTCCCAAACAATGCCTGCCTGCCGCGAGGCAGAGGGAATAGCGCCGGATGTGTAGGTGCCACTGGCAAGCTGGTCCAGGGCGATTTCCAGTACACCCTTTATCTCCCCCTCCCGAATCGCCTGAATATAGGTTTCGGAGAAGAACCGGGGATGCTTCGCCATCGCGCGGGAAAGACAATTTCCTGCCTGAAGCTCCTGATTAATCTCCTCAACAACAGCGCGAAACTCCAGGTCTCCCTCCTGATCAGCAAGCTGGTCAAACGAGCGTGTCAGCGAAACGCCCTCGTTTATCAAAGCGGAGAATAGCTTTGTGAAGGCGGCGACACGAGTGGCGAACGTGCCATCGTGAGACGGACGGACGGCTCTTAACACTTCCTGCATTTCCAGTAATATCCTTTCCTTGAGGCGGCGACGGGCGGCGGCAAGTCTTTTTCTGACGGCGACAACGGAAAGACCGGTGAACGCGGCAATCTCCGCCTGCGCATAGTCGGCGATATAAAACAGGACCGTGACCTGACGCTCCTTTTCGGGAAGCCCGTTCAGAACGGCGCGGATATTTTCGGACTCGATTCGCCGCAGCAGATGCTCCTGCGGCTCGTCCGCGCTGTCCGCGACGGTGACAGCCCTGCCATCGAAAGGCACTGTCGGCGGCTGTTTTCGGCGGAGACGGCGGTGGCACTGCGACGCCACAATCTGACGAAGCCATCCGGGAAAGGCCCGCGCATCGCGAATCTGGCCCAAGTTCTGCCATGCGACAACAAAGGCGTCCTGAGCGGCGTCTTCGGCGGAATGATAATCACCAAGCAGCGCATAGGCGCTGCCGAACGCCATGTCCTGAAACTCAGACAACAGAGCCGTAAACGCCTGGTGTCGTTCTCGAATCGGCTGCCTCATGTCTGCTGCGGTTTCGATCCATGCTGCCTGTATTTCACGGTTCTGCATCCGTCGTTCGATCCTGTCTTGTTATACAGAGCCATTTTCGGATGCGGGGTGTACCCTGGAAGAACAAGAAGCAAAGTAACACACGTTCACGCTTTCTTAGCAACTGAGGGGAATCGCGGCTAAGAAAACGTGAACGTGTATTTAGAGGCGTGGGCAATCCGCTTCTGCCGGTATCTGACGCTGTCTACTTGGCGACCAGGCCGCTGATGTCGAAAGCGAAGCTGCGGGCATCATCGTCCTGAACCTCTTTGCACTCCAGCACACGAACCGTTTTACCGGTGACATTGTTCGGAATGGGAAAGATAAAGCGAACGCGCACGTCTTCGCCGGGGGCAAGGCTGCTGTCCACGCTCTCGTCACGTGTCGCTCTTAGAAGCGCCTGCACATAGGGCGCTTTTTCCCCATCCGCATCTTTCAGATCCGCGACAAAATTACCCCAGTAATAACGCTGATTCTGCTTTGTCCGATTCTTGAGTGTAAAGATCGCGGTCAGGAACCGCTTTCCGTCCCCCGCAGACTGGCGGTTGAGCGGGCCAGCGGCATAGGCGATCTCGTCCAGGCGCATGTCGAAGACACCCGTTGTGTAGAACGCGCCCGGCACCGCCGAAACGATCTTGGGGGCATCCACGCCGGGAGCGGCGGCGATTGTGGCGGGAAGCGGGGCAGCCTTGCCGCGCAGATCGTAGCGAACGACGGGCGCACCCTTCTCCCGCTCGACAATCAGCTTGGGAACCACCCCTTCGGCGGGAACGAGGATTGCGGTGGTGACTTCGATCCTCTGCGCGGGCTTCAGACTGACATCCAGGCTTTCCGTCGTCCCTTCGCGGCTGACCGCCTGAATCATCTCCTGGTTTTTATCCTGAGCATCAACTGCGGTAAAACGCATTTGCGCCCAGTAATAGCGCTGCTCTCGCGGGAGAGGGTTGTGAATGGTGTAGTGTAAAACGAGGAGTTTCTGATCCGCCTTGGGGACCCAGATATTGTTTCCTACCATCAGCGGTGTGATAGTGTATTCCGCGCTTTTTAGGGTGAAGTTGACAGGTTCGCTCTTGCCAACGGTGTAGGTCGTTCCTAACTTGCCGAAATCACCGGGAAGCTGCGTAGTGCCCAGGACAACGGGGCCATTGGGTTTTACGGTAGGCTTACCGGACGCGGCTTTCTTGGTGACCGTCTTCTTTGCCTGAGCATAAGCGGGCACGACATCTGCCGTCAAACTCAGGCCAGTAGCAAGAGCCAGCATAGAAGATCCCATAATTTTGCCAGAAGTAACAGACATTTCGGATTCCTTACTTGTGAGAACGCTCTCGTTGAGATACCGCTAGCTTACTTGGTTTTCGTTAACAAATCGTTAACACTGGTGTCTGCACACCACGCCGTCATCTATTTGGGATTTCGGGGTCGGGTTGCGCATTTTGCCGCCCTTGCCGCCAGTCGCGCGGACTGAGGCCCGTATGCTTTTTGAAGCGCAGGGAAAAGTAAAACGGATTTTCGAAACCGACCTCGTCGGCGATCGCGGTGACCGTACGACCGGTTCGCTCCAGAAGCTGCTGGGCGCGGGCCATCCGTTCCGATTCCACGAACTGCTGGGGAGTCTGACCGATCTGTTCGCGGAACAGATGGGCCAGCCGCGAAACCGACAGCCCAACCCGACCGGCCAGCGTCGTCATGAGTACCGGCGTGCGAAGGTGTTCCAGCAGGTAGGCACGCGCGCGCAGAATGCGCTCATCCATCTGACTGCCGCCAAAAGGGAGCAGGGCGCGGTCGCAGCAAAGCAGCGCCCGCTCCAAGGCATTCATCGCGAAGGCATCGCGGCGTGCCTGCCCACTGAGGGCATGGTGGTGCATCTCCCCCAGCGCCCGTGCGATCTCGGACCGCTCTGTTTCGGGCAATGCGGCGTGGACAATGCCCGGGCAGCCGTCGGTGTCGGGCCAGGCACTGAGCCAGTCCTGCCAGTGGGGGCGCGGCAGGAAGTGGGTCCACCAGAACTCCCATTCCTCTGCCCGGTGCGCCGTGCCGTAGTCATGGAGCGTGCCGGGGCGCAAAAGGGTCAGATCACCGGGGCGAGCGTAGCATTCTCCGCCCGCTGCCGTGCCGAAGCGCCCGCATCCACTGGTGGTGAAGACCAGCAGCCAGTCTGAGGTGCCGCGGGGCCGCCATGCCGCATAACCCGCCGCCTCTCGAAAATGGCCGGTCAGGATCGGCGCGACCGTTGGAGAGCGGGTGACGTTCCGAAACGATTGATGGGTCATTAGCAGGATCTTATAGGTTTTTGACCAAGAAAGCGATAGATAAGGCAAAAAAATGGGAGTATCCTACAATCATCACGCTTTGTTGTACCGGAGGAAACCATGAGCCTGACCGCAGTTCGAGAAGAGACAAGTGAAACGGGCAGCCCGCTCGCCGACCAGTTTGCCCGTGACGGCTACGCAGTGGCGCGGGGTCTGTTCTCCCCCCAGGAGATTGCTGAGATTCGGGAAACCTTCATGGCGCAGGCCGCGAGTGGGCCGGTCGAGGGGCTTTCCGATGGGAACCACAAATCGCTCACGCCCGATGACCCGCTCTCCTGGTATCCGCGCATGATGCACCCGCACCGGCATCCCGAACTCCCGGTTGGGCCGCTATCCGCGCGGTACCTGCTGGATGACCGTCTGCACCGGCTGCTTGCGGAGTTTCTGGGCGAGGAGCCGGTGGCGGCGCAGAGCATGTTCTACTTCAAGCCTGCGGGCGCGCGCGGTCAGGAACTGCATCAGGACAACTTTTACCTGCGGGTCCAGCCGGGCACCTGCTGCGCCGCCTGGATCGCGGTGGACGATGCGGACGAGGAAAACGGCGGCATGATGGTGGTGCCCGGCTCCAATGATCTGGAGATCGCCTGCCCACAGAAGGCCGATGCCGCCCGCTCCTTCACCTCGGATTACGTGCCGGTTCCTGAAGGGATGGAAGCGACTCCAGTGACGCTGCAGGCAGGGGATGTGCTGTTCTTCAACGGCAGCGTGATCCACGGTTCCTACCCGAATACCAGCCGGGACCGCTTCCGCCGCTCTCTGATTTTCCACTACGTTCCGGAGACAAGTGAGGCACTCTCCAACCATTACGCTTCATTGCGTTTCGATGGCACTCCGGTCGCGATCCCCGCTGCGACCGGGGGCGGGCCGTGCGGTACGTCTCAGCCAATGGGGCCGCATTAGAAGTGGTGTGACCACAGGAAAAAAGCCCCCGAACCACGCTGGTTCGGGGGCTTTTTCACTGGAAGGAGAGGGTCTATTCCTCTTCCGCTTCGGCCTCGGCTTCGGTATCATCCACGCCGAGTTCGGCATCGTCAATCTCGGCGTCGTCAATCGCGAGATCCGGGTCCGCGTCGAGACCAATCGCGCCATCGGTGCTGCGCGGTCCATCGCTGTCCGCGGCGGCTACTGGCTGCCCCAGGCGCGGTGATTTCTGCCGACAGGTGTCGCAGGTGAAGCGGACATTGACATTCGCGTACCAGGACGGGATCGCGGAGATTGGGACGCCGCATTCGATACAATGGACCTCTTCGACGATACGCTCGTCGGGGTCCACGCCGCCCGTGGTCAGAACACTCGCAGGTGCGGTAGACATGATTTTTTATCCTAAACTTCGCTGAACTTATTCGCTGGAGATTGTTTTGTCGCTGAGGGGGGCCGCGGCGGTCGGGTCACTGATCCTCCTGCCGGATTTCTGAGGGACCCCCTTCTCCTCGTCGGGAACATGGCTTGGCGGAAGGAGTCCGTTGACAACCATCAATGCTCCCGCAACGAGGTAAAGAATCCACTCGCTGCCGGAGGTCGGGCGACCGGGATCAAAGACCATGCTCTTTCCCTGAATGCCGCCGATAATCCCGACTGCCAGCAAAATGACAGCGAGCAGGTTAAATGAGTTCCACCAGCGAAAGTGCATCCGACCTCAGTCTCCGCGTGTCTCGTCCGTACGGGACACAAAACACAAAATGGGGTTTTCCACCACCTGTTACGCCTGGGCAGCCCGCAAGGGCACGGTCCACGAAAACAGGCATCTTTTAGTGTATCACAGGCGGATAAGTGAGAGCCGAGGCAAAAACCGGAGAACCGATCCGAGCCTGGAAGATACCGCGCCTGGTAGCGTATCATGAGGGGTGTCCCGGGACAGCCCCCTCCGCCGGGGCGGCAGCCAGTCTATCTCAGAACCAAAAGAGCCGTTGTGTCCGTTGTGTCCGTTGTATCCAGGGAGGTTGCGAGCCGCATTCATCATGTCCGACATCACCAACGTTAATCTCCTCTACCTGCGAAAAGCGCGTGGCATCGCGCCGCTTTCGCGCTACGCCGTGCAGGACGACGGTTCCGTGGTTGCCTCTGTGCCGGATGAGATGGAGGTGCGGACCTTCCATGTCGCGCGCTACGACCCGCAGGGGCGATCTCGGACGATCGAAACGTACAACGTGGAAACGCTCCGCCGTACGGAGATCGGGGCGTCTGGTCAGAGCTACCTGGGCACGACCGACGATGACCTGTACCTGTTTCGCGACGCCCGCAAGAGCCGCTTTTTGCCGGACCGGCGTGCCTCTTATACAGATGTCGCCCTGAACGCCTCCGGGCAGCGGTTCGCGACCGCCTTCTGCGATATGCTGGCCTCCGGTCACGCACTTGCACTGGGTGACAGCAGCGGGCGGCTTTACTGGACCAAGGACATCCCGTTTGCCGTTGCGCGGGTCGCCGTGGACCGCGAGGCGCAGTTTATCGCGGTCGCGGGCGAGGAAGGCGAGATCGTCCTTCTGGACTCCGCGCGAAACACGCTGCTGCGCCACCGTGCCGAGGTGCCCCTTCATGCGGTCGCTACGATCGGGCCGACACGGACCGCGTTCGCGGGCGGGGGCGGGGTAGGCATGGTGGACGGCGACGGCAAGCTGCTCTGGTTCGCCGAGGTGGTGGGCGACCCGCTGGAGATCGCACTCGACGAGAGCGGACACACGGTCGCTGTGCTGGTGCGACTGGATGATACGTCGGGCCGACTGGTATTCCTCTCCGCCGACGGTCTTCCGACCTGGGACATTGACTTCGATGAGGCCCGGCCGACCGGGCTTTCGCTGTCCGCTAGCGGTCGCTTCGCCGGGGTGACGCTGCGTGACGGGACCCTTTCGGTCTATGAGATCTATTTTGGAGAGCGCGTCGCCGCCGCCGATGCCGAGCAGATTCTGTCCGAGGCGCGGACCGCCCAGGATGCTGGTAATTTTGCCGCCGCCGTGGACCTGCTGCGGGCGCGTCTCGCCGCTGTGCCGTCCGATACCCGTGCCTGCGAGGCGCTGGGTGAGGCGCTGACCGGTGTCCGGGAGCGCGGTCTCGCCGCTGCCACTCATGCCGAAGCGGTCGGTGACTTCCGCGAGGCCGACCTGCGCCTTGCGGAGCTTGCTGCCCACCTTCCCTTCGATGCGAAGATCACGGAACTGCGGGGCAGTCTGCATACTCGGTGGGATGCCGCCGCGCGCGCGGCGGGAGAAGCGGCGATCGCCGCGGGGGATGGTCCCGCCGCTGAGCGTCACTATTTGGAAGCGATCGAGGCCGACCCCCTGGACGCCTCCGCCCGGGTGTTGCTCGCCGATGCCCGTCACGCTGCCGCCGAGGGCGCGCTGG
>JACMJB010000224.1 GCA_014380815.1 Armatimonadota bacterium | reverse complement strand
TAAGAGTTTTGCCTATTACTACGAGTCCACTGCTCTGATCTGCGTTTGGCCGGGGCGCGGTTGGTACGCCGAAGTACCAGTTCCCGCAGATCTTGGTCAGCCGCTTTCGTACATCGAGTTTTAGCAGTCCATACAATATAACTAAAATGGTAAGGAGCGCTGTTTGATCTTGCTTCCATTTTTGAATGCAGTAGCGGTTGTGCTGATTCACCAGAATCAAGAACCGCTCAACAACATTATCCAGGATACGCCAACTGACGTCGCACGATCTCCGAACCAATCCCGATTGCCGCTGCCGCCATTTGGTGTTCAAGACCTCCACGATGCTCGTTTTGCCGCTGCCTTTATCGAGCCGCTCTGGCAATTTGGTAAAAACCGAATGTCCCGTAATTTCGGTGAAAGCAGCTATGTTTTCCCTATCCACCATTCCGATGCAATTTTTTAAGCGGTAAGTGGTAAAACTCTGCGCTTCAAAAGGTTAAAACTGGCACTTCCATAGCCATCGGGAAGAAAGACCATCTCGATCTTGAGACTACTGTAAAGCGCTGCCCGGAAAATCGGGAAATACCGTATACTTCAGACAGTCTTCCTGTACCGGTAAACAATGCCGCCGCTTCTTGCTGAAAATCATCTGGTTGTCGCGCTCTATGCCGCCGGTTATGCGACCGGGATCGCCGCCTTTGCGTGGATGGCACGCCGCCGTCGCCTCTCCACGACCGGCGTTTGGCTGCTCTCCTTTGCCGCTCTGCTCGGCGGTCTGATCGGCGCGAACCTGGGGCAGTGGATCGGATCGGGCGGCACGGCGGCGGGTAAGACGATTCTGGGCGGTATCGCAGGCGGCTACCTCGCGGTCTTCCTCGCCAAACGCGCCCTCGGGCTTCGGCGACCTACCGGCGACCTGTTCGCGGTCGCGCTTAGCGCGGGCGAGGCAGTGGGAAGATGGGGCTGCTTTGTGGGTGGCTGCTGTCACGGCAAAATCGGCGCGGTGCCGTGGGCGATCTTTCAGCACGGCGCGCTCCGGCACCCGACCCAGGCATACCTCTCGCTTGCCGCGCTCCTGACACTCGCGCTTCTTTTGTGGCTGGAGGGGCGGCGGGTCCTGCGCGAAAACGGCCTGTTCTATGTCCAGGGCGTGCTGGTCTGTGTGCTGCGGTTCGTGATCGAGTTCTACCGGGAGGGGAACCACACCGCAATGGGGCTGACAACGGCACAGTGGGTGTGCCTAGCTGGGGCCACAGTGTTTGGAACGCTTTTAAGTCGGCTGCTCCGCGACCCCGGTGCCCGGACTGGGAGGGAGGGGATGGTGTCCTATGCGGCTTTGCGCTAACTGCGAAACGATGGTGGAGGACGCGGCAGCCCGGCTTTGCCCCAACTGCGGCGCGGTGCTTCCCGGTAACCCATCACCGCCGTCATCCCCGCCGCCACCGCCCCCCCCGCCTGCGCAGGGACCACCGCTGCCTCTGATGCAGGGACAACTGCCCCGCAAAGGGGGATGGCCCACCGGCCCGCTGGGCGTCATTCTGATCGTCCTCCTTGCGATTGTCGGGGTGGTGGCGCTGCTCGGACTGGGACTATTCCTGCTCTGTATCGGGGTGGGGGCGAGGGGCGGTTTTCAATGAACCTGGAGAACGTTGTGATTTCGGAATGGGGGGAAGAAACGACAGGACTTTGTCCCGCCTGTCTGCGGACGGTGCCCGCCGTTCTGCGGCGCGAACCCGATAACACCATCTGGATTACACAGAACTGTTCACGCCACGGGGAGAGTCGCGCCCTGCTCGCCTCCGATGCCGACGAATATCTGCGCTTCCGCACTTATGTGCCGGGGCGCGTTTCCGGAGCCTGCTGCGGACCCGGCGAGGTCTGTGCCCCCGGCGATGGTCCGCCGACCTGCGTCCTGCTGCTGGAGATCACGCAGGCCTGTAATCTGCGTTGCCCCACCTGCTACGCCGATGCCCACGGGCACGACTTCCTCACGGTCGCGGAGGCAAAAGGGCGGCTGGACACCTTCTTCCGCGCCCAGCCTCGCCTGGATATGCTGATGCTTTCCGGCGGCGAACCGACGATCCACCCGCACTTCAGTGAGATCCTGGAACTGGCGCTCTCCTATCCGATCGGGCGGATTCTGGTGAACACCAATGGGTTGCGGCTGAATCAGAGCGAGGCGCTTGTGTCGCTGCTGCACGAACACCGGGCACGGGTCGAGCTGTACTTCTCGTTCGCCTCGTTTCGCCCGGAGGTTCATGAGCGCCTGTATGGGCGGGACCTTGTCGCCATCAAGCAGGCAGCGATGGAGCGTGCGCGCGAAGCGCGAATCCTGATGACGCTCGTCCCCACGGTCGAGCGGGGCGTCAATGACGGCGAAATCGGTGATCTGTACCGCTATGCGCTCTCGATGGACAATATCAACGGCATGACCTTTCAGCCGGTGATGGACAACGGGCGCTACGAAAACCGCTACGATGCCGCCGACCGCCTGACACTGACCGGTGTCCTTACCCTGCTTGCCGAGCAGACGAACGGAGCGCTGGTGCCATCAGACTTCGTGGGTCTGCCCTGCTCGCACCCCGACTGCTGCGTGTTGACGTTTGGCTTCCTGGATGCCCGCCGCGAGGTGATCACGCCACTGCCGCGCCACCTGGATGTCGCGCGGTACCTCGATCTCTTTGCCGACCGCATCACGTTCGAGGGGATTCTCGGCGGGGCGGCCCGCCGCGTCTGGTCGGATGTTTCGCATCTGCGCGGCGGTCAAACGATGCGCGACCTCGCCGTCTTATTCGCGCGGGGCGGTCTGCGCGATGCTCTCCCGTTGCTGAACAAGCCGGAAGAGATCGGACGGCGGCTGTTTCGGGTCGCTGTAAAGCCGTTTATGGACGCCCAGACCTACGATCACAAACGCATTGACCAGTGCTGCACCAAGATCGTCAACGAAAAGGGAGAGGCGGTCTCGTTCTGCGAGTACAACGTCTTTCACCGGGGCCGCAAACCCAAATCGGGCGCGATGCCCCTGATGATGGCTAAGTAGACGGGCGGGAACGCGGACATGAGCGAGTGGGATAAACAGCAGCAGGGGCGGCGCTTTGAGGGATGGGCTTTTACGTTCTGTAAGGCCGCATTTCTGGTGTTGCTGTTTCAAAAATACGCTCTGTTCGCGCTGTCCGGTCTGGCGGCGGTCTTTTATCTGCTCGCCGCCGCAAAGGGCGTGAAAGAGTGGCACTGCTGGGCCAAGCCGCCCTGGGTGACCCTGTTCTGGGTCGGGGTGTTTCTATTCGAGGGGTGGCGGCAGTTCGGGCATCTGCTGTGAGGATCATGGCTAAAAGGACCCCCATCGGTGACGAAGCGCACGGTCTATCTTAGCCGTGCCCGTTCCCCGCGCAAAATCAGCCGTTCCAGATTCCGACTGATGAACTTGGTCGCGAAGAATTCATGGGGAGCCAGTGGGTTCACCAGAACCGTGTAGAGACCAAGACGGTTTCCGGCGACGATGTCCGTGAAAAGCTGATCGCCGACCATTGCCGCCTCGCCAGGGTGGGCATCCAGCAGGCTGAGAGCGTGCTTCAAGCCGCTGACCCCGGGCTTACCGGCATTGCCGGGCACATGCAGGACCTCCATCGCCCCGGCAACCCGCTCCAGCCGCCGAAGGTTACGGGTATTGGACGCGATACATACCCCGATTCCCGTTTTCTTCAGCGCGGCGATCCAGCCTGCGACCTCGGTGGCGATCTTCTCGCTGTGCCATTCCGCGAGCGTGTTGTCGAGATCGCAGATCACGGCGCGGACCCCGAACTGCTCCGCGAGCAGCGCAGGGGAGATATCGGAGACATGACGGACAAGCCGGTCGGGTGTCAGGAGTTGTTTACGAGTTTTCATTAAAAGCAATCAGGAGCGCGGGCGGCGAGCCGTGGCGATATTCTGTTTGTGCTCGGCGAATGTCCGGGCGAAGAGGTGCGATCTGCCGTCCGGACCGGCGACATAGTACAGGTAGGGGGACGTCTTGGGGTGCAGGGCAGCATCAATGGAGGCGATTCCCGGGCAACAGATCGCGCCCGGCGGCAGGCCCGCGTTGCGGTAGGTATTGTAGGGAGAATCCACTTCCAGGTCACGGTACAGGAGACGGGCTTTGTGCTGACCCCGCGCGTACTGAACGGTCGCATCTATCTCCAGTCTTTGGTTCCGGGCAAGCCGATTGTAAATCACCCCAGCGATCCTCGGGCGGTCGCCCTCGGTCTCGGCCTCCCGTTCGATCAGCGAAGCGATGGTCACGATCTCCGAAAGGCTTCGCCGACTCCGAGAAAGGTCCTCGGATCTGCCCTTCGCCACGATCCGGTCGAAAAGGGACAGCATCTCCTGGGCGACCTGCTTTTCCGTAAACCCAATGGGAAAACGGTAGGTGTCCGGGAACAGGTAGCCTTCCAGATTTCGAGGCGGTACGAACGAAGCGCGCAATGTGTCGCCCTTTGTGGTCACCAATCGCAAGAAGGCGGTCTCGTCCCCGATGATGCCCCGGTCTTTCAGCCGCCTTGCAATCTTCTGGACCGTGAAGCCTTCGGGAAACGTGACCCGCACCGTCGCCACATCGCCGTCCGCCATCCTTCGGAGCAGGCGACGGGGCGTTTCGGAGGGGGAAACGTCATAGACACCCGGCTTCAGCGTCGTCCCGCGCCCCAGCAACCCGAAGAGGAGGGCAGAGCGGACAATACCACGCTCTTGCAGCGCCTCACCGACCGTCGCGAGCGTGGCTCCCGGTGCCACTGCCACTCGCTCGACCCGCGATCCTCCCCCCCTCGCCTGGCTGCCCCAGCGCCAGTAAAGCAAACCACCGGTTCCGGCAAGCAGCCCGAGCAGAAAAACCAGGACCACCCCACCGATGCAGCCTCTTCTTCGTTGATTCAAACTCACGACGCTCTCGACTTTTCTTTCTTCGCTCGGAGAAACGCCTCCAGCAGGTGCACGGCAGCCATCTGGTCTATTACCGCCCGGCGCTTTTTGCGGGAAACATCGGCGGCAATCATCTCTTCCTGAGCCTCCCAGGTGGTCAAAAACTCATCGTGAAGCGTGATCGGCAGCGGCGTATGCCTTCCCAGAGACTTCGCGAATGCGGCGGCGGCATTGGCGGCGGGACCCTGGGAGCCGTCCGCGTTCAGGGGCAGCCCCACGACAATCGCCTCCGCCTCCGCATTTCGCCCCAGCCGCGCAATCTCCGCCAGATCATGGTTCAGCGACTTTCCCCGTGTCACGGTCGCGAGAGGATATGCCCCGAACTCCAGTTCGTCGCATACTGCCAGCCCCACCCGTTTGGTCCCGTAATCCACCGCAAGATAGCGCATCGTTGTTACCCGTTGTTTCCTATGGTTTCCGCCATTTCTGCGATACCCATTGATACCCGTTATTCCGCCAGCATCTCGTGTATCACGGCAGCGGTCGGCGGCGCAAGCAGAAGAAGCGCCATGGCGATGCCGGAGTCATTGAAAACAAGCGCCGTCCCCGCGCCCCAGAGCAGAGCGGGCAGCGCGCTTCGCAGGGCAGGGCGCCTGGTGAGCAGTGTCGCCATCTGCGCACCCGTCCCGCCACGCCCTAGCATCAGCCAGATCGGGACCATCCCAGCAATCGCGGCAATGGTCAGTCCATTACTTGCGATCCCGACATTCATGGAGATCTTCCGCGCCGCGATCTCCCAGAGGGCACCGACGCCACGTGCCTGCCCCGTGGCAATCGCCGCCCCGATGTGCGTTCGTGCCCCTGCGCCCTGTGCCCGATCCACGACTGCCAGCAGCGCGACAACCAAAAACGCGCCCGCGAAGGCGGCAGCAAGATGCCACGCCCTTAGCGGCATGGCCCGGCGAGAAGAAGAGATCACGGCAAGCGTGAAGGCGACCGTCGCTGTCAGCGCCCCGCCGGCATCCGCGCCGAACCAGGGCAGCCCGATCAGCAGCGTGACGATGAGGCCAAGGGCGGCGAGTGTCCCCAGGGACCGGGAAGGAAAGGGCAGCAGCGCCCATCCGGTCAGCGCCGCGCCGATAAGCAGACCCGTGTATTCGTTGCCCAGCCCGTAGAAACGGATCCCGGTCAGATAAAACCCCGAGAGCAGTGCGCGTGCGGCGAGTGGTGAGCCAAATAGCGCATCCACGCAGACAACGACGACGACCGCGGCAAGCACCAGACCCATGGGAGAAACCGACCGCCACGAGCCGAGAAGCTCCGCCGCGATCGCAATCACGGCGGCAGTCCCAAGCGTCAGCAGTCCATATTGCCAAGCGCTCGTGGGGGCCAGAAACCCCGTCGGCAGAAGGGCGATCAGGACCGATGCAGCAGTCAGCAGGATGAAGCGGGCGAGGGGCTTGCCGATGCCGCGTCCCAGACAGATCAGAGCGACGATACCACCGCCGATGGCAAAAAGGGCGTAGCCGATCGCCACCGGCACCATCGCGTTTGCGGTGGCATTGACCTGCCGGTCGAGCAGATCCAGCGCGCGAAGCGAATCCTGCGAAGCGACGGGGCGAACGGGGTGCCCGGCGGCTCCGGAGAACGAGGGCAGACCCTGCAGCGCCAGAACCGTGGGGGCGAGGTCAATGTTCGCGACCAGGCCAGGGGTCCGAGTGGTGGTCGCGGTCAGCAGGCTTCCCGGCGGAAACGCGGGACCGGCGGCGGCGACCCAGCCGAGCCGCCGCCATCTGCCGACTGAGGGATCCAAAGGGGGCGAGAGGGCCGCGACCAGAACGTTTACCGCACCGCTTCGCGCGAGCGGCAGCGCGGCGCGAGACAGCCTCCGCAGCGATTCCCGTCCGGAAATTGAGGCGATGACGACCTCCGCGCCGCCAAGCGCGACCGGAAGCGTCTCCGGCGATAGTTCATGGGCAATGGAGCCGTGATAGATGACCCCCTGCCGGTCCATGCCGACCAGAGCGGCCCGCCAGTCTCCCCAAACCGCCACCCAGCGTTCTCCGCGGCGAAGCGACTCTCCCAGCGCACCCAGAAGGGCGGCGCGCGACTCGCTCGGCTGAACGTTGCGGATAAGGGGGAACCCCAGAGCCACCGCCACGCTCCCCGGGGGGGGCATCACACCAAATCGCCGAAGATAGACCAAGCGAGACGCCTCTTTTGGGGAAACGTTCGTCGGGTATGCCTGCGCGGCGATTGACGCCACCGTGAGCGGCACGTCATCCACAAAAACGCGCGGGCCGCGCTTACCCGGCGCGGCAATCCGTTCGCTCGCCCCGACCGAAAGAAACGCCGCCGCCGCCGTCGCCTCGCCGGAGACGGCGGTGTTCAGCAGGGCCACACTGCCTTCCGATGCGAGCCGGCGCACTTCGGGAAGGCCACCGTCTGCCTGGAGATCCTTCCAGGAAAGGTCCGAAACAAGAAGCACCAGTGTCTTGGGCCGGGCTGTCTTCGCGGGCTGGGCCAGCGCAGCGCCCCCGATCAGGGCTAGGAGCGCGAGCAGGTACAGTCTCAGTCTCCCCGCCCTCCATAGAGCCGGGCGGGGGGACTCGGACCCGTTATGCCAACTGCCGCGCAAGCACCATCTCTGCCTCCGTGAGGGCGTCGCCGATTTTGGAGCTGTCTTTGCCGCCCGCCTGGGCAAAGTCGGGCCGACCACCCCCGCCGCCGCCCGTCACCTGCGCCGCGGCTTTCACGATCTCACCAGCTTTGGCCCCTTTGCTGACGGCATCCCTCGATGCCTTAGCAACGAAGATCACTTTGCCGTTTGCCGCCGCGCCGAGCACGACGACCCCACCGGGTACGCGATCCAGGATGTCATCGGCAAGCGCGGAAAGAGCGTCCCCGGTGTCCACGCCGGTGGGCTGCGCGAAGACGACGAGGACACCGCCAAGAGACTTCGCCTCGCCCGCGAGCGCGGCGGCTTGGTTTCCCGTCTGCGCCCGCTGTGCCTGTGCAAGCGCCTGGCGCAGGGATTTCACCTCGGCCTGTAGCTTCTCAATGGTCTCCGGTGTCTGCGCGGCGGGAACCCCAAGCAGTGCGGCGATGGTTTTGATCCGCTCGTTGTTGGCGGCATCGAACGCCTCAGCAGCCCGACCCGTGATGGCCTCGATACGCCGGACACCCGCCGCCGCCGACCCTTCCGAAACAAGCCGAAACGGGCCAATCTGTGCCGCATTGCCGACATGAGTGCCGCCGCAGAACTCACGGGAGAACTCACCGCCGACCGAGACCACGCGCACCACGTCGCCGTATTTTTCGCCGAACAGCATCATCGCGCCGAGTTCTTTCGCCTCGCTGATGGGAAGCTCCTCGGTGACAACGGGAAGTTCGCGAAGGATCGCCCCATTGACCTCAGCCTCCACGGCCTCCAGGTCGGCGGGGGATAAACCGCCACCGTGCGCGAAGTCGAAGCGCAGCCGCTCCGGCGCGACCAGGGAACCTCTCTGCTGGACATGGCTTCCCAACCGGTCCCGAAGTGCCCTGTGCAGCAGGTGCGTCGCAGTGTGGTTCCGCATGACGTCGCGCCGCCGCTCTGTATCCACCTCCGCTACCACAGCATCGCCGACCGAGAGAATGCCTTGAACAACGGTCGCGCGGTGGAAGTAAAGTCCATTCTGCTTTTTGGTGTCGGTAACCCGGACCGCGCCGGTCACGCCGCGGAGCGCGCCAAAATCCCCGACCTGGCCTCCGGCTTCGGCATAGAATGGGGTGTTGTCGAGCAGAATCTCGACGTTCTGCCCCTCGGAAACGCTCTCCGCAGGCGTGCCGTCCACGATCAGGCCGACGACCTTTGCCTGTGCCTCGGTCTGTGCGTAGCCGACGAACCGGGTGAGGGGCAGGGACTTCAGCAGGCTCAGGAGTGCCTCGCTGCTGGTATCCCAGGTTCCGCCAAGGCCCGAAGCGGCACGCGAACGCTGACGGGCGGTCTCTTCGGCTTCGCGGTAGCCGGTCTCATCCACGACCAAGCCTCGCTCACCTGCCAGCTCGCGGGTGATCTCGAACGGCAACCCGAACGTATCGTAGAGATCGAAGGCCTTTTCGCCGGAGAGTGTTCCCTTCGCGAGTTCCTCCTCCAGGCGGGCAAGGCCGTTTTGAAGCGTTCGGCGGAACAGCGTCTCTTCCTGCCGCACCTGCTCCAGCAGATACGACTCCCGCTCCGCAAGCTCCGGATAGGCGTCCTGCATCACCTCGACGACGGTGGGGATTACTTGATCCAGGAATGTCTCGTGCTCGAAGCCGAGGCGGCGGATTCCCGCCACAATCGCGCGGCGCATCAAGCGGCGCAGAACATAGCCCCGTCCTGTCCTGTCGGGCGTCACGCCATCGGACAGCAGGAATGTCGCGGCGCGGGCATGGTCCGCGATGCGTCGAAAGGCAATGTCCGTCAGGGCGTCGGGTGTAGCGGTGTACGAGATGCCTGACAGAGCCTCCAGGCTTGCGATAATAGGGCGCAGCACATCGGTCTCGAACGGCCCGGAAAGCCGGTTGATCGCCGCCGCCGTGCGCTCCAGGCCCGACCCGGTGTCAATGTTCTTTTTGGGGAGCGGGACAAGGCGGTACTTCTCGCCCTCCCCTTCGCCGGTAAATTGCGTGAAAACCAGGTTCCAGATCTCCAGCCAGCGCGTCCCCTCGCCATCCCAGGCAGTATCAAACGGCTCGTCGGGGCGCAGGTCGAAAAAGATCTCGCTGCATGGCCCGCAGGGTCCCTGTGACTGCTCCACGATCGCGTTCGCGGGCCAGTAGTTGGTCTTTTCACCCAGCCGCGTGACCCGGTCCGCTGGCAGGCCGCAGGTTTTGGTCCACAGGTCGTAGGCTTCGTCGTCGTCCTGAAAGACCGTGACGCGCAGGTTTTCGGGAGCCAGCCCGACCACCCCGGTCAGAAACTCCCAGGCCCAGGTCACGGCTTCCTCTTTGAAATAATCGCCGAAACTGAAGTTCCCCATCATCTCGAAGAGCGTGCAATGGGAGGTATCCCCGATGTCGTCAATGTCCACAGTCCGCAGACATTTTTGCGCAGTGACCAGGGAGTCTCTCGGGGGCGTCGCACGTCCCTCAAAATAGGCCTTGAAGGGGACCATCCCGGCAACGGTGAAAAGCAGGGTCGGGTCGTCGGCGACGAGCGAGTCGGAGGGCAGGCGCAGCGCCCCCTTCTGCTCGAAAAATTCCAGGTACTTTTGTCTGAGTTCGCGTGCTTGCATATCAGCAACAGTATACGGCGCGGCGTCCCCTTTGGTAAAGGCACGCGCGGCATGCCCGGACATTGAAGGAAACCGGGACACAAGAGTCGAATAGGGTGAATAAGAGCTATTTCGAGACCGGGCGAAACAAAGAGCCTGCCCCTATGGTCCAATGCTATGGGTCGGGAGCTGCCCATGCCTCGCTTGGCCGCCGCCCGCATGCCAGACCCTGAAACCGGTCCGTTTTTCACTCGATGACGGTCTCAATGGTCCCAGTGGTCTCAACGGTCACTGATGCGCTATCCGTGAAATTGATAAAACTGCGTCGGAGATACTGCGCTTCCGGCAGCGGCACGGTTATGCCGCTGCGTTTGGAGAAAGGAAATCGCGAGTCCTAATGGTACCTCGTCTGAAATCGTCCCAGGTTCGTGAGGGTGCGAAGGCTTTGCAGCCGCTGGCCCTTGTCGCCCTTGTCGGCATTGTCGGCACGGTGACACTGCTTGGCGGCTGTGGTGGCGGCACTCAGTTCAACACGACGCCCACTCCGGCTCCGTCCCAGCCACCGGTGGTGACCCCCCCGACGCCCACGGGTTCGACCGGGCCGACTCCGACCCCGTCGGGTCCGGCCAGTCCGATCCCCTCCGGGTCCACGACGCCGACGCCAACCCCGACCGCGACCCCTACGGCGACGCCAACGCCGTCTCCCACGCCGACCCCTATCCCCCAGAGTCTAAAGCTCGCCGCGGAACTGACCCGGGTAGGTGGCCTCACCGGTGCCGTCGTCACCTCGGTCGCGCTTGCCCCGGATGACCGCTGGCTGCTGGCCTACGATGACACACCTGCGGATACGGCGGATGCCTCAAAGACCTCCCTGCCCAGCGATGCCCCGGTCTCCCTTGCCAACAAACTGGCGGAGATCAGGGCGAATGGCGGGAAGATTCGCGCTTCCGCGCTCGGCACCGGTAATACCTGGCTGGTTATCTTCAACGATGACAGCACGAGCTACACGCAGTTCGAGGCCAATGAGATCAATCCGGGAATGTTCAACCGGCTCACGAGCCTTTTCAATGCGCGAAACGTCAATGTCACTTCGGTCGCTATCGGGGCAGATTCCAGTGTCTGGGCCATTACGGTGAACCAGAACGGCTATTATTCAAACGGCATTCCCGCGGGATTGGGAACGCGACTGAACACGCTCTCCAGCAGTTCATCGGTGACACTGAACCATGTCGTCCTGGGGGTCAACAATAGCTGGGCAGTAATCTACAACAATAACCAGATCTCGCAGGAAGGGATTGACAGCAGTCTGTTCACCTTCGTTGACAATGCCACCGGCACGATCAAAAGCGGTAATTTCCCCGTGAACGCGATCGCGCTCGGTCAAGCGACGACCTCCTACGCGCTGGTCTACAACGGCAATGTGCCTTACCTCGGCACACTGACCCGCTCCCGCTGACCAGAGCCGAGACAAAAACCGAAGGGCCGGACGCACCCCGCGCGTCCGGCCCTTCGATTCTCTGGCCGCTACTCGCCAATAAGAGCCAGTGTCTCGGTGAAGGTGCGAATGCCCGCGGTCGAACCATAGGCTTGAACACAGCACGCACCGACTGCATTGGCGAAACGGGCCGTTTTCTCAAGGGGCCAGCCGCGCAACAGACCGGTCAAAAATCCCGCTGCCCAGGCATCTCCCGCGCCCAGTGAGTCCACCGCCTCCACGGCAAGCGGTGCGACATGAAACGGTTTACCGGTCTCGGGTGCGACCAGGCAGCCATTGGCACCCATCTTTACCGCGACATTTTTCGCGCCCGCCGCCTGAAAACGCCGGGCCTGCCGAAGCGCTTTGGTCTCGCCCGTGAGCGCCCGCGCCTCCTCGAACGAGGGCAGAGCCCAGTCCAGGTAGGGGAGAGCCGATGCCAGGCCGTCCCAGCCGAGGGAACGAGGGTTCATCACGGTATCCAGCGTGGTCAGCAAGCCCCTGGCTTTTGCCTGAACGAGAACCTCGCGGATGCCATCGCCCTCCAGCGCGGGCATCAGCTGCAGCCCGGCGACATGAAAGATCGCCGCACCGCCCGCGATATCCCAATCCACATCCCCGGCGGTCACGGTCGCATTCGCGCCGATAACATGCAAAAAAGAACGTTCCGCGTCGCCGTGGACCGCGACAATCGTGGCGGCGGTCGCCACTTGGGGATCACGCCCGATACCGCGCGTTTCGACGCCCGCCTTGGCAAGAGACTCGGTCACGAAATCGCCGAAACCATCCGCGCCGACTTTACCCAGCACGGCGGTCGAGACTCCCAGCACGGCGAGGGCGGCGCCGGTGTTGGCGGCGCAGCCGCCGGTGTGCAGTTCGATCCGATCAATGAGCGAAAGGGTGCCGCGAGTGGGCAGGCGATCAATGGTAGCCCCCACCGTATCAGCGACCAGTAGCCCCAGGCAGGCGATTTCAGGCATGCGGTAGAGTTCGCCGCTCCGGCCCCGCGCCCCTGCCCGGCGCTTAGGTATCGGCGAGAAATACCCCGATGTTCGCCCCCGGGTCGCCTCCCCCGGTAGCACGGAGGGGGACCAGGGGGGCGCGAAGATCGTAGTCGCCCGTCAGCAGGTTTTTCACAAACGGCGACCGGGAGTTTTTGAGAATCGTGACTTCGCGGACAGACGGCGGCGCGAAAACAGTGATCAGAACCTGCATGCTGACCGGACAGACCAGGGCGAGATAATCCACCGGAATCTCCTCGCTGCCGGGGCCGGGGGCGAAGACGCGGACATAGTCACGTGTCGCGGGGTCCGGGGCGAACGTCTGCCAGTTCCGGGTGATGGTCAGCTTGTCTTTGTCCGCGACACAGCCCTTGACACGCGCCGTCACGGCGAGCAGAACTGCGGTCGAAAGGTTCAGGAAGGCGGCTTGGTCCGCGATCTGGATCTGAGAAGATCCTTCCGCTGCCCCCAGCGCGGCGGCCTTCACCGCCGCCGCATCCAGCGCGCGATAGGCAAAGAGAAGCCAAAGGGGGTCGTCATCCACCCGCGACAGCGCGAGCGCCGCCCGCGCTCCGGCAAGCGTGGAGACCAGCGGCGAGACAACCGTGACCCCCGGTGGTTCCATCAGCGACCCATCCGGCAGGCGGCGCGCTCGAAGTCCCAGCCCGATCTGCAGTGCCAGGGCGATCATGTCGTCTTTTTCGTATTCACGGGAGACCAACAGAACTCCCTCGATCGAGGCCGCAAGCTGCTCGGTCGAAGCCTGGTCAAACGGCAGGGTAGACCTCTCCAGCCCTTCTTTCATCGTCCCTACCACACGCAGAGCCGTCTTCAGAAAGACCTCGTTTGCGTTCGAGCGAAAGGTCTCAACCAGCGGAATCAACGCCTCGCCGACGATCCAGGGAGAGTTTCTGTCCTCGACAGGTGGCCCTTCCTCCGTGAATCGCTCTCCGACGATAAGGCCATCGCGGTCCATCTTCAAAAGAAGCCATTGTGCCGCTGACAGCGCAGTGCGCTGGTATAACTCCACCCCGAAGTGGCGATGCAGGATATGCAGACCTTTGGAGGCGCGAGCGGCAACGGCGACCGAGAGTGTTCTTTCTCCGGCGATGTCCTCGTAGGTGGTGCTTTTGCCCTTTCCTTTGACGGCATCCCAGATCGCTCCCCAGTGACAGCTCTCTTCCTCGTTGACCTGAAACGAGCAGATGCCATTGGCGAGAAGCCGGGCGCGGCGGCGCAGGGCATCCTCGCCGGTCTGCAGGACGCGCCCCATCAGAGCGGCGGCGGCCAGAGCGGTATCCACTGTCTCCCCGGCGAGATGCCGCGCACTGCCTTTTCCCAGACTTGTGCGGTCCCGGAAGATCAGGCGATCAATTCCTTTTTTCTCAGCGGCATCCTCCGCCATCAGCGCCGCCTCAGCCTGATCGCCCAAATGCTTCAAAAGCGGCGGGGAACCGGGAGCGGGTACTGTCTCCGCCGTCTCATCGGTCCGCTGTGCCCGGTCGGCGGCGTCCGCCAGATGGCGCAGCAGAGCCATTCGCGCTTCCGCCTCCGTGCGCGCGGGTGCCAGCCAGGACTCCCACTGCATCGCGATGCCGTCGCCTCCAAGCCGCGCCCCTCGCAACGTTAGCTGAAAGCCTCTGGCGTCGTGGCTTAGCTCCGGCAGCTCCTCCCCGCCCTCGCAGCGGCCCGAAACGACGCTCATCGCGATCCCGTTCATCCACAGCACCAGGCCGGTCGTCGCCCCCGGCAAAGAGAGAACAACCGCCTTGCCCGGTGCAAACGGCAGAAACAGGCTGACCTCGTTAATCGGATCGGCCTCGGCTTCCGGCGAAGCGAAGACACTCATCGCCGCGGCGGTCGCCCCGATGCGCCAGCGCCACAGATAACGGTCCTCGCGCCCCTCGATAGAAACCACCTGGCGAAGCGCGGCGCGCCCGGACCGGATCGCGACTTTGCGGCGGCCCGCCAGCAGGATACGCTCACGTTTCTTGCGGGCATGCTGGTTCAGAAAGACATCAAATCGCTGGCTGTTCAGGGTGACGCGCGCGAGGGGACGGAGTGGGGTGGATTCCGCAAGTGCGAAGACCGATTTCCCCTTGTGCCAGAGAAGGCGCGTGCAGAAAGACCCCTTGATGTCCGGCACGATCTCGATGCCTGAGCGGCAGTAGGGGAACCGATAGACCAGCTCATTGGCATCCGAAACGGGGGGCGCAAAAACTGCCAGAGCCGGGGCGTGAGCCGCGGATTGCTGCGATGCCCCTAGGGCGACCGGTGCTGCCGGGACACCCAGGATAGCTGGGACACCCGAGACAGGGACCGGAGCGGTAACGAGTGAAAGCTCCGCAGGGAAGGATTGCTCTTCCTCGCTTCGACGTTCGGGTGCAATGGCAAGCGCTTGACTCATAATCAGACTTTAAATTGTCGGCAGATAGCAGGCGGAATTATAGATCTGCACTCCGGCAGGGATGGGAGAAGTCCGCCTGCGGATTTCTTCCACAATCCAATCTCCAGTTTATTGGATTGCCTCCGATAATTGGGTCGTACCCGCTCCCACAAGTTTGCTGAGGGGAGCTGCTGGACAGGGCTAATTCACAGAAGTCCAGCAGCTGGTGCTCTTGATTGTTCCAACCGTCACGAACGGAGGTAATTCTCGTGTCCGCCATTTTGGCTTCCTTATTCGGTAAAGAAACTCTCATCGGGCTTGACATCGGCAGCGCATACCTGAAAGCGGTTCAGGTCGAAGCGCACCGTGAAAGCTTTCGGGTCACCCGCGCCGCCCAGCAGAAGATGCCGGTCGGTGCCATGCGCGACGGCGTGATTCTGGACCGGGACGCGGTCGCCGGCGCCATTCGCCAGATGCTCAAGTCCGCCAGCATCTCCGCCACCGGCGCCGTGCTCTCGGTATCCGGCCCGACCGTGGTGGTGCGCCAGATCACTCTCCCCAAGATGACCGAGGCCGCGCTGCGTAAATCAGCGCGGTACGAGGCGAGCAAGTACATCACCGCCAATATTGACGACAGCGCCATTGCATTCGATATCATCGGCCCGGTAGAGGATGATCCGAACCTGATGAACGTGATGCTGGTCGCCGCGCCGCGAGACATGGTGGAGTCGCGGATTGATGTCGTGGAGCGGACCGGGCTTGAGGCGGTCGCGGTGGACATTGAAGCATTTGCGCTCCAGCGGTCGCTCGTGGACTGCAACCGGATGCGGTACAACGACGGCGCTCTGCGCGCCTTCGTGGATATGGGGGCTTCTCACACCGAGGTAACCCTGGTGATCGGCTCTCAATTTGGGCTGACGCGCTCCATTAATATCGCGGGCGATACCTTTACAGATGCGATCAAAAACCAGCTGCGCCTGGATGTTGCCGAGGCTGAGCGCCGCAAAACTGAGGTGGATCTGAATGTCCTGCTCAATCCTGGAAGCGCCACGGACCCCCAGGCAGGGGAAGCGCCTCGTGCGATTCAGAGCATTCTGGACGAACTTCTCCGCGAAGTGCGCCGCTCCATCAACTTCTACCAGTCCCAGCAGCCGGAAGGTGCGGACCCAAAACCGCTGGCTGAGATCATCCTTTCCGGTGGAAACGCCCAGCTTGGTGGCCTCGCGCCCTACATGATGGCCCGGCTTGGTACCGAGGTCCGCCTCGCTGATGTCTTCGATTCCACCGCCTTTGAGGCCGCTCCCGAGGCGGAAGCGTGGCTGCGGGAGCAGGCACCACGCCTTGGAATCGCTGCCGGACTGGCGGTCAAAGAGCACCTGGCGACCCCCGTCGTTCTGAATACTAAGCTCTAGCCCCTTTTCGGAGACTAAACGAAAGACAGCACTCATGCCAAATATTAACCTGATCGCGGTTCGCCGCGAAGAAAAGAAGCGCCTGGAGCGCATTACGAGGCAGCTCTTCTTCGGACTGGCAGCTTCGGTCGGAGTTATGGTCCTGCTCGGAACTTACCTGACCGCGCGCCGCTTCTCCATTAGCGCCGACCTTGCGGACGCTGAAGCGAAGATGCAAAAGCTTCAGCCGACACTGGATCGGATCGCGGAGGTGGAAGCGCAGACCAACGAGCTGAAGCCGAAGGTCGAGACGCTTCAAACCGCGAAAACGGAGACGCTTCGCTGGCGCTCTCTGTTCACCGTGGTCTCGCAGTCCATCCCGGACAGCGCCTGGATCACCTCGCTCTCGTCGAGCGGTGGGGACACCGGGATGATCACCCTGAACGGCACGGCGGCGTCGCAGACACTGGTGGGCGACACGATGACCCGGCTGGGCAGCCACCCGGTCTTCGACAAGATTGATCTTAGTTTCACCCAGTCGAACGGCCAGTCCACCGATCTGGTGCAGCAGGTCACCTTTCAGATAAACGCGCACCTGCGTCCGCCGACAGAGAAGAAAGACGACACCAAGAAGGACGGAGCGGCAGGCGATCAGACAAAGACCGCCTCTGGTCGGGATTCGCGAAAGGAGACGGGAAATGACGCTGCGTAAACCAGGGACCGGTCCCTCGGGTCCCCCCGCCCGGAGCGGAGAGAACGCTCCAGACAGCCCCGCACCGATCAAGGCCCCGCGCTTCACCCTGAAACCCTCGAAGCAGACGATCTGGGTTCTGGGCGGCATGACCGGTTTCGTTCTGGCAGGCTGTGTCACCCTCTATGTCTGGCAGACGGCGGAGATGGCGGAGATTCAGAAGAAGGTGGATGAAAAGCGGACCGAGGTGGCATCCGGTCAGAAGATCGCGAGCCGACTCAAAAAGGTGGAGGACGACTACGCGCTTACCGCCGGTCAGATCCGCTTCCTGGAAACGTCGGTCACCGCCAACGAATATGTTCCGACCCTCCTGCGACAAACGGAGCAGCTCGCGAAATCCGTGAACCTGAAGGTGAACTCTGTCCGCCCGACCCTGGAGCCAGCCCCCAAGCCGCCTGCGGACAAAGAGGCCCGGAAGACCTTCAAAACGTGGCCGTACGACAAGATCCACATTGATATGGATGTCACCGGCTCGTACTGGAGCACCGCGAAAATGCTGTACCGACTCACGGAGTTCCCGAAGATCCTGTCCGTTGAGACTGTCCAGATCACCCCGCAGGGCGGGGCGGTCGCGGCTGCCGGATCGCCGAAACTGGGAGTCCGACTCCGTTTGACCGGGTTTATCTTCCCGGATGACGGCAAACCGGTCGCGCCCGGTGCTCTGCCCGAGAGTGGAGCGGCATCCGTGGTCACGCCCGGAGTGACTCCGGTCAACACTCCCGCTCAGCAGCGCGCACTGCGCCCCGCCGCTTCTTCCCCGCTTGTCGCCACACGAGCCGGGGCCTGAAAGGAAGCCTGAAGAACGCCATGAAACCGATTAAAAAAGAAGAACTTCCCAAGCTGATCGTCTTGATCGTCCTCGCGGTCGGTGTGCTGGGTTTCGCCCTGGTGCAGTTCCTCGCGGCACCGGGAGGGACACCGACCGCCGCCGCGACCACAGGCACCCCCGACACCCCCGGAGCCGTGAGTGCCTCCGGTTCCCCGGTCGCCTCCGCCACGGACAAAGTGCCGGGCGCACCTGGTTCGCTGGATGCACTGGGTGCGCTGGCAACGGACCCGGAACTCGATTTCCTGCGGATCGGACCACCTCTGGGTGGAAAAGACCCGTTCACCCCGAATGGCCGCGCCGCACCCGTCGCTCCTCAGTCCGCGGCCCCCGCGCGTCCCGCCCCGGTCGCCCCGCTGCCCTCGGTAGTCTCCAATGAGAACAAGCGGTCAAACCTGCAGAAGCTGCTTGGCCTGACCGGATCGGCGCAGGGTGCGCCGGGTCTGCAGAGCCTGGGAGGCGACGTCAAGCCCCTGATCCCGGCTGCCGTGGAACTGCCCGCTCCGGATTGGGCGGTTTCGGGGATCGTCCTCGCCGAGCGCGACAGCGACGGCATCAAGCGGGGCCAGGATGTCGCCATTCTGCACGATTCGACCGGCAGCCGCCGGTTTGTGACGGTCGGTGATCCGGTGGACAACGGTTATCACGTGTCCGCAGTCCGCTCCAGTGGTGTCGAAATCCGAAACAAACGCAACATCAAAATCATCACTCTTTCCTCATCTTCCTCATCAAACTCTTCTGCGCGCGCGGGCGGTGCGACCGTCGGCGGCAGCGGACTCAACGGAGTACCATCTCGTGCAAACTAAACAGGAACTTTACGCTCTGGGCCTCGCCGCGCTTGGCCTGATGTCGGTCGGGGGAGGGATCGCCCCCCCCGTCTCGGCTGCCGCCCTTCCCGCGGCACCCGCCGTGGCCCGCGTGGGCGAAACAACCCTTACCTCGCTGGACATCACGACGGTCGAGAACGGCACTCAGATCACGCTCACCGCGAACCAGTCGTTTACGCCCCTTATCCAGGCGCTGCCCCGCCCGAAAGCAACCATGATTACCGTTGCGGGCAGCTGGAATGACGGACGGTCCGGCTACACGAATGTACGGCAAAATGGCGTTCAAAATATCCGAACGGGTTCCTCCCGCGAGAACGGGCAAAATCTGGTCCGCGTGGTCGCCAACAGCCGTCAATCCCTAACGTGGTCGGTGCAGTCATCCCCAGACCGCCGCCGCTGGACCGTCACGATCTGGAAGCCTGGTTACCGCCCGGAGGGCCTGGTCTCCGCTGCTGTCGGCAAAAGCAAGTATTTCGCCAGCGGCACGCTCACCGGCTCAAACACCCTGCGAACCCTGCTGAATCGCCGCCTCGCGACCGCCGCCGCTGCGGCTTCCTCGGGACCCCAGGCGACCGCCGCTTCGACCGTTGCTACCGCTTCGGAACCGGCGAACCTGACGCTCCCGGCCCTGTCGCTGCCCCGGTCGGCAGCACGCCCCATTGCCTCGTCCGCGAGGGTTCGCACGCTGACCGCTCCGAAGCAGTCCGGCATCGCGGCGGGTGTCTCCAGTCTGCCGGCAATCGCGATAGTGTCCGCCCCGCTGCTGCGCGCGGTCCCCTTCCAGCCTCGCCCCAAACCGGCAGCCGGGGCGGTATCCCGCTCCGTGGTCAAGCGCCCCCCCGTGGTAAGAAACCGAGCCGTGATGGCGGCGAACCGGGTATCGGTCACGGCTCCGACCTTTACCGCCGCCTCGGTCGCCCCCAGTGCGCGACGAGTCTCGCTGGACTTCGTCTCCGCGGACATCAGCGAGGTGGTTAAGGCGCTCGCGCTGCAGTCGGGAATCAATATCATTCTCGCAACCAACGGCGCGAGCAATGCCGGCGCGTCGGGAGCCATCCAGGACAAGATCACGGTCTCCCTTAAGCGCGTCTCGTTCGCCGAAGCGCTCGATACCGTCGTTAATCTGAGCGGGTATCGGTACGCTCGGATCGGCAATACTTATGCGGTCGGGACTCCGGACGCCGTCTCCGCGCTGGCCCGTGGGTCCTCGGTTGGGATCCAGACCTCAGCTTCTATCCCGTTTATCTTTTCGGATGGCGTGTCGCTGAGATCCTCGATCGAATCTTCGTTCCCGACACTCAAAGGGCGGATCACGGTCGTGACTATCGGGTCGGAGGGACGGCTTGGCAGCATCCTGTCACCCACATCGGCTTCGTCGCTCTCCGCAAACGCTCTGCCTGGTACACCTGGCGGCCTTTCGCCGGCACTGCCGGACCCCTCATTATCGGCATCGCCGGCAGGGAGCGGCGGCATCAGCCGTGTGATCCCAAAAGGCGGCGTGGTGAACGTCTCCGCGTCGCCCGCGGAGATTGAGGCGGTTCGCAGCTTTATTGATGCCACCGAAACCGCGCTCATCGAAGCGCCCTACCGCGAGCAGCTCGTCCAGAGCAAACGGTTCGCGGGCCTGACGACAGAGGTCTATAAGATCAAGTACGCCTCGGCTCCGGATCTGATCCAGGTGCTGCAGCAGCTTGTCTCGAATGTATACGTAACCCCCGGTCCCACCCCCGGATTCAAGCCGAATTCCACGGGGCAGTCACTCTCGTACACGGCGAGCGCAATCCCGCTTCCTGGCGGCGTCGTTCTGCCGCCCGGAACCGCGACGGGCGGACCGGCAACCACCAATAACGTGACCGTGACCAGCAGCACGACCACGCTGCTGCTGACCGGTCTTCCCGAAGATCTGGCGCGTGCCCAGGACGTGCTGGCGAAGATTGACACCCGTGTGCCGCAGATGATCTACGAGACCAAGGTCCTGGACATCAACGCGCAGGATGCGCTGCGGCTTGGTCTGACCTACGATTTCAGCCGACCGGTGAATGTCGGTGAGTCGAACCAGGGCGGACCCGGAGGAATAACCGTCGGTCCGACACAAAGTTCTGGACCGGGTCGAACCCCGAACTTCGGGGCGGTTTTCCGGACGCCGTACAGTGTTCTGGCCCAGCTTCAGGCTACGCTCAACAACAACAAGGGCAAGATCCTGTCGAACCCCAACCTTTCCGCTCTCGACGGGCAGACCGCCACGGTGTTTGTGGGGGACCAGATCAAGTATGTCACCAACATCCAGCAGACGCAGCAGGGACAGAACGTCACCACGGAAACAGCGACGGTGGGAATCACGCTCAAAGTGACAGGTCGGTACAGCCCGGACGGCACGATCACGCTGTACGTCCACCCCGAAGTGTCCTCGATCTCGTCGTTCCTGAACGTCGGCAACGGCATTCAGCTTCCCCAGATCGCGACCCGCTTCGTGGATACCACAATCCGAGTCAAGGACGGCGAAACGATCGCCATCGGCGGTTTGATCAGCGACAGCGATGTCAGGAACATCCAGAAAGTGCCGTTCCTCGGGGACATCCCGTTCTTCGGAGAGCTGTTTAAATTCCGTCAAAACACGCGGAGCCGTAGCGAGATCGTGGTTCTGCTGACCTCGCGGCTGATTAAAGAATAGTCTCTCGCGGCTGAGTCCGCCAGGAGAGATGCGATGGGGATCAATCCGTCCGGGGCGGACTGTGTAGAACCACAGTCCGCCCCGTCTTTTCGTTTCGCACCGTTTCACACTGCGCGGCAAGCGTCCATGCGCAGAATCCCTTTGCATCTATGCAAAAAAAAGCGCGGTCTCCCGATAATACGGATGAGGGATGGCGCCTCCCGGCCCGCCCCAGTTTTTAGAACGGTTGATTGAACGAGGCTTATGCAGCAACTAGAACGAATCGGCGAGCTTTTCGTGCGGCAGGGACTGGTGACCCAAGCGGATATTGCCAGCGCACTGGAGAAGCAAAAGCAGCTCGGCGGTCACAAGCAGCTCGGCGACCTTCTGGTCAGCATGGGACTGATTACGGAAAAAGACCGGGTCCGAGTGCTGGGAGAACACTGGGGGATCGAATTCATTGATCTCGCTGAGGTGGAAATCCCTTACGAGGTTGCTACTCTGGTCTCCCAGGATCTAGCGCGCCGCTACAAAGTGCTGCCGGTCCAGGTGGAGGGAAATCGCCTGAAGCTGGCGATGAAGAATCCGCTGGACATCTTCGCGACCGATGAGATCCGTCTCATCACCGGCAAAGAGGTCGAGCCGATGATCGCCACCGAGGAAGATATTCTTCTGGCGATCACCGAAGCTTACCGCAACGACGGCGAGGCGGTAGGCGACGTCCTCAAGACGTTCGAGGATGACGTCTCGCTGGACAACCACCGTGGCGACGATGAGAACATCTCCATCGAGGAGCTGAAAAACCTTTCGGAAGAGGCTCCGGTCGTCAAGCTGGCGAATATGATTATCGCCAAGGGGATTCTGGAGAAGGCATCCGATATCCATATGGAGCCTGCCCGCGACTGCCTGAAGATCCGGTACCGAGTGGATGGCATCCTGCTCGATGGTCTGGTGGTTCCCAAGAAGGCGCAGGCCAGCCTTACCAGCCGTATCAAGATCATGGCGGATATGGATATCGCCGAGAAGCGCGCCCCGCAGGACGGGCGTATTTCCGCCACCATCGAGCGCAAGCAGTACGATTTCCGTGTTTCGACGCTTCCCGCCGTCTTCGGCGAGAAGATCGTCATGCGCGTCCTGGACAAGTCGAATATCTCCGTGGGACTGCACAAGCTGGGGCTTCTGCCGCACACGTTCGAGATGTTCGAGTCTATGATCATGCGGACCTACGGCATCATCCTGGTCACCGGTCCCACCGGTTCCGGCAAATCCACCACGCTTTACTCCTGCCTCGCCAAGGTCAACTCCGGCGAAAAAAACATTCTGACGATCGAGGACCCGGTCGAGTATGAGCTTTCGGGCATCACCCAGGTCGGTGTTAACAACAAGGCGGGCATGACGTTCGCTGCCGGTCTGCGCTCGATGCTTCGACAGGACCCCGACATCATCATGGTCGGAGAGATGCGCGACCAGGAAACCGCGATGATCGCGATCGAGGCCGCTTTGACCGGGCACCTGGTCTTTTCCACGTTGCACACCAACGATGCCCCTGGTGCGGTCGCTCGCTTGATGGATATGGGAGTCGAACCGTTTTTGATCGCGTCGGCGACCATTGGTGTCATGGCGCAGCGGCTTCTCCGTAAGGTCTGCGAAAAGTGCAAGCAGCCTTACGAACCACCGCGTGATGCGATTAAACGTCTGGGGATGAACCTCGACGAGATTGACAAAAGCAAGGTGACGTTTTTCCGCGGTCGGGGCTGTGATGTCTGCAAGGGCAGTGGTTACAAAGGCCGGGTCGGCTGCTATGAGCTGATGCCGGTCACCGACAAGGTGCGCGAACTGATTCTGGCCCATGCCTCCGCCTATGCCATCCGGGAGGCCGCCATCGAGGCGGGGATGAAGTCGCTGAAAGAAGACGCGATGGAGAAGATCCTGCTCGGTGTCACCACGCTTGAAGAAAGCCTCCGCGTCATTTATGCGGGGTAGTGAGCCGCCGCACCAGGTCAAAGCCTTTCTGCTGCTGGTTTTTTTGCCTTAAAGAGAGGATTTTCCACACGGCGCCATCGAAATATGCTGCGTCATGTCCTGGTATTCACTGCATCCCCCTTCCCCTGGTGCGACGTTGCTGTGAAGCCAAATCCATGACGGAATCCTGGCGCATTCGACTCCTGGGCAAATTGGAAGCCCTCCAGGGTGAGCAGGTGATCGCGCGGTTTCGCACCCAAAAGACCGGACTGCTGCTTGCCTACCTCGCCCTCTACCGAGAACGAGACCATCCCCGCGAGGTGCTTCTGGACACCCTCTGGCCCGATAGCGACCTGAGTGCGGCCCGGAATAGCCTCAGTGTCGCTCTGAACTCTCTGCGCCGACAGATCGAGCCAGAAGCGACCCTGGGAGCGGCCTCCATAGGAAGCATCCTGATCGCGGACCGCTCGACGGTTCGTCTGCGTCCGGATGCCATCATCACCGATGTCATGGAGTTTGAATCCGCCCGCGAAGCCGGAGCGCGGGCCGAGTCAGATGAGCAGACTATCACCGATCTGATCCTCGCCGCCGCTCTGTACACGGGAGAACTGCTGCCCGGTTATTATGATGATTGGGTGCTCGCGGAAAGGGAACGACTGGCAGACTCCTATCTGCAGATCCTGAGACGGCTTTCCGCCCTTCTGATGCAGAGGGGGGACTTCGACCGTGCGCTGAACTATGCCCATTTGGCAGTTCAGGCTGACCCACTGAGCGAGACTTCGCGGCGGCTACTGATGCGCCTTTATGCCGCCCTCGGTCGCCCTGCCGCCGCACGCGAGCAGCTGCACGAACTGGAACAGCTGCGAAAAGCTCAGGGGGAGGCACCTCCCACCGCTGCGATACGCGAATTGGCGCTGCGCCTGGCAGAGGGGACCGACAAAGAAAACGATGCGGCGATGCGTCATGGGGGGAGGGTGCGCCCTCCCGCCCTGCGTTCCAAAGCTTCTCTGGCGGCACCAAGCTCCGCCCCGTTTGTCCCTGCGAGACCGGCGGCACAAGGCGGGGGCGGGCTGCCGCACCCGTTCACCCGCTTTTTTGGACGAACGGACCTGTTGGAGCAGATACAGGTGCTCCTTCATCCGCCGCAGCCGGTCCGCCTGCTGACGCTGACCGGAACGGGCGGAACCGGAAAGACGCGCCTCGCGGTCGAGGCTGCCGCGCGTCTAACGGACACCTTTCCGGGAGGGGTGTTTTTCGCACCCCTTGCGGACCTTTCCGATACCAGCGGATTTTTGAACCGGGTCCGCTCTGCTTTGCGGCTCACTCCCTCTCGCGACGAACCGCTCCAGCAGATCGCGAATGCCTTCGCGGCGGGGGGAGCGCTGCTGATCCTGGACAACCTGGAACATCTGCTGGGACACGGTCCCCTGGATCCGAAAGGAGCGGCGGCTTCGGTTCGGCTCCTGCTGGAGCGAGTTCCCGCTCTCCTCCTTCTGGCAACTTCGCGGCAGGCACTGGGTATCAGTGGGGAGCAGGAACTGTTTGTCCCCCCGCTCCCGGTGCCCTCTGAAGCGTCTCTGGTTCTGGACACGCTGCTCGACTATCCCAGTATCCAGCTCTTCGCGGATCGCGCGCGCGCTCAGAAGGTAGATTTCCGGGTCACGCCGCGCAATTGCGCCCCGGTCGCCGCAGTGTGCGCAAAGCTGGAGGGGATTCCGCTGGCTATCGAGCTTGCCGCCGCCTGGGCAAAGCTGTTTACCCCGGCTCAGGTCCTGGACCGACTAAGCCATAGCCTGGAACTCCTGGAGAGCCGGAGTCCCAATCTGCCGTCCCGTCAGCGGAGTCTGCGAGGGGCAATTGCCTGGAGTTGCGATCTGCTGTCCCCCGAGACCCAGCAGATGTTTTACCAGCTTTCCGTATTCCGGGGAGGCGCTACCCCGGAGGCGGTGGAAGCGGTCTGCGCCCACAGCGACCCCGCGCTTCACGGGCGGACGATGGAGGGGCTGGCGCGGCTTCGCGATGCGTCCCTCATTGTCACGGAGGAGTCCGTGGCAGGCAGCGGAGAGGAGATGCGAATACGCCTTCTGGAGCCGCTTCGGGAATTCGCGGAGGCGCAGCTTGAACCCGGTGGACGCAACGCGCTGCGGCAACTCCATGCCGCCCACTTCGTGCGCATCGCAGAGACTGCCGATGCCCTGCTTCAGGGACCGGAACAGGCTGCCTGGTTCGACCGAATGGAAGCCGACCACGCGAACTTTCGCGCGGCTCTCGAATACTGTGTCTCAGAGGACACCGGGCTTCGTCTGGCAGCAGCGCTAGCGCTGTTCTGGAAGATGCGAGGGCATCTGCTGGAAGGGGCGATGTGGCTGGAACGCACTCTCGCCTCCGGTGACGGAACCGTGGCCCTGCCAACCCGGACCCGTGCAAAGGCGCTAAAGGGGGCGGGGATACTCGCCTATGAACGTGGGGATCTTTTGGTGGCGGAGACGCTTTATAACGAAAGCCGGGAGACTTGCAGAGTGCTCGGTGACCGCAGGGGACAGGCAATCGCGCTGGGCTGTCTGGGGAACGTCGCCTATCGCCGAAAGGATTTCGCCCGCGCGCGGACGCTCTATACACAAGGGCTAGAGATACACCGAGAACAGGGAGACCGACTGACGATCGCCGGGGCGCTCGGAAACCTGGGGAACGTCGCGCAGGATGAGGGGGACCTCATCACCGCACGCGCTTTGCAGGAAGAAAGCCTGGCGCTTTCGCGCGAGCTTGGAGAGCACCGTATGACCGCCTATACCCTGCATAATCTGGGGAACCTGGCGCACCAGGAAGGGGATCTCGCCCGGGCGCGCACCTACTACGAGGAGAGTCTGCCGCTAAAACGTGCCCTGGGAGATCGCCTGGGAGTCGCCTTTTCGCTGCATAGTCTGGGCTTTCTGATGCTGAGAGTCGGAGATACCGCCGCGGGAAAGATGTTTCTGGTAGAGGCTCTCGTCATCGCGCGAGCGACAGGCGGCAAGCTGCTTATTCTCCTCGTGCTCGAAGCGATGGGCTGGTACGCCCTCCTGACCGGGCAGTACCTGCCCTGCGCCAAACTTCTCGCCGCCTCCGCTGCCTCCCGCGAGTCCCTGGCTGTTCCACACTCCCCGGATGATCTTGAGCACATTCACCGTCTGCGGGAGGACGCTCGCCACTGCGCTCCCGCTAGCGCCTTCGATGCCGCCTGGACGGAGGGTGCCACCCTCCGTCTCGAACAGGCTGCTGACCTCGCCCTCACGTTGCACTGACCCCAAGAGTTTTTTTGCCCCTCCGCCGTCTGTAAGGCTGGTGTAAGACCCTCTGCGTATACTGGCCCAACAGCAGTACGCTAGGAGCGCTGCTCGGGAGGCTGCAATGAAACTCAGGTGTCTTTCGCTCTTAACACTGATGCTTTTGGCGGCGTCGCCAGGGGGCGCGCAGACAGGTGGCCCGCTGCCACTTCCAAGCGATACCTCGCTGATTCATCTGGATACCCCGGTGGTGCCTCCAAAGGGGGGGCTTGTCGCAAATCTGGAGATCCGGGCCTTTGGCGGTGACGAGGACCTTTCCTACACGGGCATCGGGGTCCAGTACCGTTTCGGAGACAACTGGTCCGGTCTGCTTCGAGGAACGTTTGCCGGTCGTGACAACTACTCCCTGCCTGGCGGCGCGGCGGCGATTCGGCATGGCGGCAGCGAGGTGGAACTGGTCGCAAAGTATCGGTCGGTGAAAGACCCGCACGTCGCGGGTCTGATCGGGATTAGTTTCCCGGACACCGCTGCTCAGAACGATCCAGTACTCACGCTTGGCGCCTCGGCGGCGTACCCACTTGGGAAAACTGCCGCCTTCTACCTGAATCCAAAGGCGATCCTGCTTAGGGACAATCTGCTGCTTGGCTTCGGCTTTGGAGTTCAGGCACGACTTTCGAACCGGGTATCGCTGCTTGCGGACATCACTCCGCTGCTTGCCGGTGAGAACACGCGCAGCACAGACGATGGCGACCGGGAGCGTCGAAGCGTTTACGGGATCGCTCTTCGGATCGCACGCCCGGACAATCCGCTCAGTGTCGACATCGGCTACTCCAATGGAACAGGCCGCACCACGGGGGCCGCGCTGACGCCGGGGCTGGGGGGAGCCAGCGCTTTTTACGCCGGGCTGACACTGCGACGCTGACCGAAGACGGGAGAGGGATCCAAATGCGAATCTGCGCACCGGTACGCGGCACCGAAAAGCCGCCCAGAACGATCCTTGTGAGCGCCGTCGCTGTGGTGCTGTCGGCACTGGCGATCTCCGCCACGGCACTGACGGGCTGCGGCGGCAGTGACGACGCCTTCAACCCGTCGCTGATCCGGACCGGACCGGCGACCTCGACCCCCACACCGACCCCAACGCCAACTCCGACACCGACCCCTACACCAACACCGACACCGACGCCGGGGCCGGGAAATGGCGCACTCAACGGCACGATCAACTAGATAAGCAGGGACAAACAGCGACCATGAAACGACGAGATTTTGTTTTCGTGACCCTGGCGGCGCCCGCGGTGGCGGCCTTTTCCGGGGTGTTGAACGGATGTGGTGGAAGCGGGAGCGCCGAAAAGCCGACCAGCCGGGGACGTGGAAGATTCCGGATGGTCTTCGTTTGGCCGGAGCGGAAATCACGCCTTGTTCCTGCTGCTTCGCGCGCCCTTAAGGTCACGCTCGCCCGCGGTGACGGAACCATTGTGGGCACGCGAACGATTGTGTTCGACGACCCCCAAACTTCGACCGTAATGTTCGACGACCTGGTGCCGGGAACGGTAACACTGACCGCGACCGCGTATCCCCTGGCGGATGGGACCGGGGCTGCGCAGGCGACGGGCGCCGTTTCCACGGCCATCGAGGCAAACCAGACGACCTCGGTCACCCTCACGATGGGGAGCACGATTGACCGGATCGAGATCACCCCGCCGAACCCCACGGTCGCGGTGGGAGCGCGGCTGCTGCTGACAGCGACCCCAAAGGATGCCGCCGGAAACGTCATTCTCTGTCTTGCGTCGAGCTTTAGCTGGACCACGGGCAGCGCTGCCATCGCGGCTCCTTTCCCCGACGGCGGGCAGGTGATCAATGCCGAGGGTGCGGCAGTGGGCGCAGCGGGGTTCACGGTCACCGAGCGGGAGTCCGGTAAAAGCGGCAGCGCCACGGTCACGGTGACCGCTGGGGATACCGAGGGCTGTGTTCCTGGCCCAGTGACCGGGACGGGCGGCCCGGCGAATGCACCATGGCCGATGTCTGGACATGATAACGCCCAGACCAACCGGGGCGGGGCGGGCGGAGCGACCGGCGTCCTGAAGTGGATCGCTCCGCTTGAAGGCGCGAGCTTTGACAGCGCGGTGATCGCGGCGGATGGCACCCTGTATATCTCCGGGGGGAATGGTGATCCCCGGACGGTCTACGCACTGAATACGGCAGATGGGACCAGGCGGCGCGTGCTGACGGATCTCGGTCGGTTTCCCCTGCTTGGGTCGAATGGTTTGATTTATGCTTCTAATGGCCTTGCACTAATCGCGGCGGATCCCCAGACTGGTACCAGAAGATGGTCCCTGTCCGGGGCGGTTTTCGCCGTTATCGGAGCGGATGACACTGTCTATACCAGCGCTTCCCTCCAAAATGCACAGGGCACGCTGGTCAACACCCTTCTGGGAGTGGATGGACTGACGGGTGCCACAAAATGGTCCCTTTCTGGTGTTGCTATGGGAGGTTCCCTTGGCCGGGACGGGACCGTTTATGGACTGTCCGCAGCCGGAGGGCTGGTCGCGGCTGACGGACGTTGCGGCACGATCAAATGGACCTTCCAGCCGGCGGCAGGAATCTTCATCGTCTCCGGTCCCTCGGTCGGCGAAGATGGCACCCTGTACGTGCGCACGACAGCCGCCGCCAGCGCGGACCCGCGATTATACGCGGTAAACCCGGACGGCACCGAAAAATGGAACGTGAGCACAGGCAGAGCGAGCAGCCCTCCCTCCCTCGGAGTGGATGGGACTCTTTACGGCCTCGCTCAGGAGGGAAAAGTTACCGCGTACGACCCCGCGGGCGGCGCGGAGAAGTGGTCGTTCACCCCGCCGGGCGCGAGATCCAGCGCTTTCGGCACCCCTTCCATCGCGTCCGATGGCACCGTGTATTTCAGCGCCGGCAGGGTCGAAGGCGGGACTCCACGGAGCACGCTGTACGCACTCAACGGTGCGACTGGTGACCTGAAGTGGTCGTTTCTCGTACCGGATAGGGCCAGCACCCAGTTTATCTCACCGGTAATCGGTTCGGATGGGACCGTCTATCTTTCCGACGATGACGGCTCGCGTGTGATCGCGGTCAGGTGAAGCGCCTGAAAGACCGGGTTCCTCTTCGCCTTGGGTGAAGAGGAACCCGGTCTCATCAGCTCTCAAAATAGGAATGTTCCCATTCGGCGGCACGGGGTGGGCGCACCGCTCGCCAGTGGGGGGAAACGGGCACGGTGCCAAGCTCACGGCAAATCTCGCGAGCAGCAATACCGACGATCGCGGTGAAGGTCGGATAGGCAAGCTCCAGATCGGCGAGCTGCTCGATCTTCATCTCGGTCGCCATCCCCGCCGCAATGATCTCGATGACCTCCAGCGCCTGCTCACCCGCGACGTGTGCTCCCAGTATCTGGTGCGTGGTTCGCGAGACAATCAGTTTGCAGGCACCCTCTGGGCGGCCATCTATGACCGCGCGGTCCAGGTCCGCGTAGGGAACGATGGTAGAAACGGCGTCAGATTCCCGCTCCCGCGACTTTTCTTCCGTCAGTCCGACGCTTGCATACTCCGGGTCGGTGAACCCACCATGCGGCACGACGGTATGAAACTCCTGCTTGTCCGTGCCCAGAACGGCGTTCTCGGCGGCGGTGCGCGCCTCATCGCCTGCCGACTGAACCAGCATCATGCGGCCCGTGATGTCTCCTGCCGCGAAGATATGGGGCGTGCTCGTCTGCAGGGAATCGTTTACGGTGACATAGCCACGCTCCGTCTTCACCCCGGCGGCATCGAGATCCAGTGCTTCGATATTGCCCGGCCAGCCGATCGCGAGCACCACCGCCTCGGTGGTCAGGATCTCTTCGTCGTCGCTGTGTGCCGAAATCTTGTACCGCACCAGTAACTCCGGAATGTCGCCCCCGGCCTTCTCGATCCCGCTGACACCCCCGATCCCGGTGACGACTTTGACACCATGGCGCCGAAAACCTCTGGTCACGATGTCGGAGATCAAGACATCCTCACCCGGTAAAATTCTCGAAGCGGAGTCCAGCAGAGTCACCTCCGGTACCCCGAATGCCGCCATGATTGAGGCAAGCTGGCAGCCGGTGGCGGCCCCGCCGACAACGACGACGGAGCGCGGCAGCCTGGGCAGGTTCCAGATAGCAGTGTAAGTCAGGGCAAACTCGCTGCCGGGAAAGGGGGGGCGCCGCGCATGGCCCCCGGCACAGATCACGATCTTCTGCCCGCGCAGCATCCTCTCCGCACTGCCCTCGCCGATAGCAATGGTGTGGGGGTCCACAAACCGCGCTGCGCCAGCGCCAGCTCGCACCGTGACCCCGACCTCTTCCAGATGTGAGAGCAGCTGTTTTTTCTCGTGGACCTGCTCGACGATCTGTTTGGTGCGGGCAAGGAGCTGAGGTAGGTTCACGACCGGGCGACCGCTGCCCTCCAGGCCATAATCCGCGAACTGTTCAGAGTCGCGCAGCAGGCGCGCGGCCTTGGCGAGAACGCGGGTCGGCACGCAGCCATCGTTGGTGCAGGTGCCGCCCATGCGCTCCCGTTCCACCAGCGCAACCGTGGCCCCAAGTTCCCGCGCTCGCAGCGCCGCTGTGACGCCTGCCGGCCCACCGCCGATCACGATGATGTCTGAAGTTACCATGAAAATTCATGCCTGCTCGCTACAGCCCATTGAGCTGAATATCTGCCGCAGGACCCACCGCGCCTCGCGAAGCGGCCCTGCAGCGGTCGTTGGGCTTCTTATACCCGGCCAGCGCGCCGCCGAATTCCGCATCCGCGAATCTACCGATGCCCCATTCCCAGGCTGAGCCTCTGGGGCTGACTGACGGATGAACCCGCGGTAGGAGAGCACGCAAACAAACCCACGGAGTAGGGTCATTGACCGGGGCGGCGTCCGTGACCGTCCGCACCTAGGGCGCTTCCTGTCAGACTGACGCGCTATGCCTGCCTCGCACCGCGGTTCCCTTCTCCGCATGTTTCTGCTAGTATGATAGCCGTGCCGCCTGCCGCTGTGGAACAAACAACGTGGGGTGGGTACGAAGCACTCGTCCCTCAAAAACCAAGGATGCGAAAGAACAGCGAAGAACCATGCCTGCAACAAGTGACACCGCCAGCGCCGAAGACGACAAACCATTGCGGCGCGCCATCGGCGGCCTGGATGCCATATTCTGGTCGAAAAAGCCCCTGATCGGGATGGTCCATCTGGGCGCGCTGCCCGGCAGTGCCCGCTATGATGCCGAAAACATGCCGCTGCTCGACATCATGGAGCGGGCCAAGGCGGATGCGCGCGCACTCGTGGGAGCGGGAGCGGACGCGCTGATCGTGGAGAACTTTTTCGACGCGCCGTTTGCAAAATCATCGGTGCCACCGCATACCATCGCAGCGATGACGCGGGCCGTGATGGCGGTACGAACCGCGGCGGGTGAGGAGGTCCCGATCGGGGTCAATGTACTTCGAAACGATGCCCGTGCGGCGATCGCCATCGCGCAGGTGACCGGGGCACGGTTCGTGCGAATCAACGTTTACGTGGGCGCGGCAGTCACGGATCAAGGCATCATCGAGGGGGCGGCCCGCGAGGCAGTGCTGTACCGGCGCGAACTGGGAGCCGATGTCGCGATCTTCGCGGATGTTTTCGTCAAGCATGGCACTCAGCTGGGGGATAGTGAAGGCTTCAGCCTGGAGGCCGCCGCGAAGGACGCCGTTTACCGCGGCCTTGCCGATGCGATTATCGTGACGGGAACGGCGACCGGCGCGGAGACAGACCCGGACATGGTGGCCCGCGTGTCCCGCGCCGTGCCACAGGTGCCTCTCTTGATCGGCAGTGGCTTCCGGGACGAGAACGCAGCGGCGCTGCTGGAAGCAGGCGCGAACGGGGCGATCGTGGGTACGAGCCTAAAGCAAGGCAGGGATCATGCCGCCCCTGTGGAGGCAGCAAGGGTGCGATCCTTGCGCGATGTGATGGAGCGAGGTATCTAAGAAGGGTTCGCTGGACGTAACGAAAACTTTTATCCTGGCGACGCGGCGGGCACACCATCGCGTCGCCTGTTTTGGCGGGTCTTCGGCAGGGGATAGATGGTCTGACAGGGCTGCGTGCCGACCGCAGAGTCTTCTCCGCTGCGAAAGATAGATGGACACTTAACGATGCCTCAGATGGTCGCGGCTGCGCCTCAGACACAGCAGGACAGGGAGCGGCAAGGGCGCTCTGCTAGTCCCTTTAAACAATGGCTTCTGGAAGGCTACCTGCCTGGGAGCGGCGGAAGCGGCGGCAGCAGCGAACCAGAGCCGGAGAACGGGGATGAGTCCGCGTCCCGCGAAGCGCCCTATGTGGGCGAGCACGCCCGGCACCCCTCACGCCCCTGGTATCAGGTGCTGTGCCTGACGGGGGTGGACTATTTCAGCACGCTGGGCTATCAACCGGGAATCGCGGCGATAGCGGCGGGAGCACTCTCCCCCTTTGCGACCCTGATCCTGGTCCTGCTGACTCTGTTCGGCGCGGTCCCGGTCTACCGCCGTGTCGCTGAGGAAAGCCCGCATGGCGAAGGCTCCATCGCCATGCTGGAACACTTGCTGCTATGGTGGAAGGGGAAACTGTTCGTTCTGGCGCTCCTGGGATTCGTGGCGACCGACTTCATCATCACGATCACGCTTTCCGCCGCTGACGCCGCCGCGCACGTTACCGAAAACACCCTGGTTAAAAACCATCTGCCGTTTCTGCACGGGCAGGAGATCCTGATCACGCTATTCATGGTGCTCCTTCTCGGAGTGGTCTTTCTCAAAGGGTTCAAAGAGGCTATCGGAATCGCGGTGGTGCTCGTGGCCGTGTACCTGGTGCTGAACGCCGTTGTCGTTGGGGACGGGATCCTGCATCTGCTTCAGAATCCCCACGCCTTCGCCGACTGGCAGACCCGGATCGCGCGGGGGGCTTCGCAGGGGAATCCCTTGCTGATCCTCGGCCTCTCTATCGTCGCGTCCCCCAAACTCGCCCTGGGCCTTTCCGGCTTCGAGACCGGTGTCGCGGTGATGCCGCTGATCAAGGGGGACCCGACCGACACGGAAGAAAAGCCCGTGGGACGGGTCCGCAACGCCCGAAAGCTGTTGATCACCGCCGCGCTCATCATGAGTGTCTATCTGCTGGCAAGCAGCCTGGTGACCACGCTTCTGATTCCTGAAGCGGCCTTTCAGCCCGCCAAGCTTTCTCCCAGCGGCGAGATCGTGCGCCCTGCCGGTGAGGCCAACGGGCGCGCGCTGGCGTATCTTGCCCACGAGTATCTGGGTGAGGGGTTCGGCACCGTCTACGACGTTTCCACGATCCTGATTCTGTGGTTCGCGGGCGCCTCCGCGATGGCGGGGCTGCTAAACATCGTTCCGCGCTACCTGCCCCGCTACGGCATGGCGCCGGAGTGGACCCGCGCCACGCGTCCCCTCGTGATCATCTTTACCTCGATCGCGGTCGCTATCACGATCCTTTTCAAAGCGAACGTGGACACCCAGGCAGGCGCTTATGCCACCGGCGTTCTGTTTTTGATGACCTCGGCGGCGGTAGCGGTAACCATCTCCGCACTGCGGCGCAGTGGAAGGTTTGCTGCGTCCGGGTTCGGGCTAATCTCGCTGGTCTTCGCCTACACGACTGTTGCGAACATCATCGAGCGTCCCGACGGTATCAAGATCGCGGGTTTCTTTATCGGGGCAATCGTGCTGGTCTCGCTGGTATCACGGGTCTGGCGGACACTTGAGCTTCGGGTGGATCAGGTCGAGATTGATGAGGTGGCGCAGCGGTTTATCTCCGACATGGCCGCCTGCCGTTATCCGATCCATCTGGTGGCAAATGACCCGGACATGCGAAACGCGCAGGAGTACCATCGCAAAGAAGACGAAGCACGGGCAGAGCATCGCATCCCTGAAAACGAGCCGGTCATCTTTTTCGAAGTCTACATCACCGATCCATCTTCCTTTACCCACTCCCTCAAGGTGACCGGAGCGGAAGTGGGCGGCTACCACATTCTGCGGGCGGAAGCCTCGGCGGTCCCCAACGCGATCGCGGCCTTTCTGCTCCACCTTCGCGACGCGACGAAAAAGAAGCCGCACGCGTACTTTAACTGGTCGGAAGGCTCGCCGCTGGGCTTTGTCTTTCGGTACCTGCTGACCGGCGAGGGCGACACCGCGCCGGTGGTGCATGAGATCCTGCGGCGCGCCGAGCCGAATCCCGCCGAACGCCCCGCGATCCACGCAGCGATCTAGGACTGGTTGCAGGAAAAGCCCGCCTTCTCAGAGAACCACTGGTTACACCAGAGCAAGGACGATGGCACCGCAGACGGTC
>JACMJB010000223.1 GCA_014380815.1 Armatimonadota bacterium | reverse complement strand
CTTTCTCAATGGTGATTAACTGGAAACGGCTGAAACGTGCGAGCCACGCCGGTTGAAAGACGCGTCCTTTCGCGGAGCGAGAAGGCGACAATCTTTCCCGACCCGCAAAGTTTACCACCGGTTGCTGTCACGGCGGTGGCCCCGCGCCCGAAGCCCACGCGCGCGCCGCAGATCCGTCCAAGACTGCTCCCGACTCCCCCCCCTGCGCAGCGGCTTCCCGCAGGGGGGGGCGGAACCGGGGGCATCGAGGTGGACGGCACGAACCCACTCGATATTCCACGCTGATTCAGCAGATCCGCCCGCGCTTGCTGGCGGTCCCGTGCGCGGTGGGTGCGTCCCCGACCCAGCGCTCGTCAGCTGGCTCGTCGGCGCGCTGGTAGCGCGTGTCGGACGATAGCCGGATACAGTCCGACCGATTGTCCAGGCTGGCGTGGACCGTGTTTATGGCGAAGAGCAGCACATCCCCCATCCGAAACTCCGGTGCGGTCAGCCAGCGTCCGCCCAGCGTTTCGCGCAGTGCCACGGCATCATGGGTGAGGGACCCGTCCCAGTCTTTCGTGGGGTCGTCCCAGGATTCCCATGTCATCTTGCCCTCGGCGATCTTCTGGGCGTTCGGTCCGTTGGCGCAGAAGGAGTCCACATCCCGCTGCAGGTAGCTGCCGAGGACATCCCCGCGCCGATGAGAGTTTTCCAGCACCATCAGGCCACCGGTGGTCAGATTGATGTCACCGAGAGGGGTCCAGGCGGTGATCAGACGCGGCGTTCCACGCCCCATGTAAACGGTATCGCAGTGGGGGGCAGTGCTGTTTCCCGGACTCACGGCCCGCAGCCAGGTGAAGTCAAAGTGGCGAACCGGGCCGCCAAGCAGATTCTCGAAGAATGCCATCATGGGGGGGCCGTAGAGCGCGGAATGGAGCGGGGCATTCCCCTTAGCGAGATCCGGCACGAAGTACGCCCGCTGCTCCGGGGCTGCTTTCGCCTCGCTGGCGGGAAAGTCCGGGTGCAGCCAGCCCCCATCGAAAAGCCGCTGCAGGGTCTCCGCTCTGGCCGCCTGCACCTCGCTTCGGTTCAGCAGGCCCGGCAGGTACAGATAGCCATCGCTCGCCATGCGCTCGCGCAGGGCATCGCCGTCGCCCTGCGCGATCTCGGACGAGTCCCGCAGGAAGCCAAATGCCTGCGGGGAAAGGTCCAGTTGCTTGCCGCGCGTGGTCAGCGGCGGGAGTTCGAGGGATGAGTTCACGGCAGGATCTCCTTGTGGTAGACAAGCGGATTGAGCGGACTCGCCGCGAGATCGCCCGGCTCCAGGCCGGGAAACCACTTCGCCATATCGGATTCCCGCTGAAGACTGTCGGGCGGGCTGATCTTGCCGCCATCGGCGAAGTAGATGACCGTCATCACCTCGCGCGTCGTGCCCGGCGATGCGTTCCCCGGGGCGCCGTGCAGGGTCCAGCCGTCATGGAAGGTAGCATCGCCCGCCTTCATCGCCCCCGCCGCCGCGACCGTGTACCCCTTGTCCGCGATCATTTTCTGGAACAGCGCCTCCGAATCGTCGGAGATATTCTGCGGTCCCAGATACCCGAGCCGCTGCGAACCCACGGCAAAGCGCATCGTGCCCATGCTCTCGTCGGCGTCCACAAGCGGCATCCAGAGCGTAACGCACGGAACCCCGTCGAGGGGCCAGTACTGCTGGTCCTGATGCCAGGGCGTATGACCCCCGCCTGCCTCTTTGTACAGCGCCTGGTCGTGATAGATCCGGACCCCGTCCACTCCCATCAGCTCTGCGGCGATCCGCGCAAAGCGCCGGGCCTGCGTAAATTTTTCCACGACCGCATTGCGCTGCCAGACATTACCAAGCTGGATAAACGCTTTGCCGTACGTGTCACGCTGATCGAGCGGCTTGTAGCCCCTGGCGAACTCCATCGTGAGGTTCGTGATCTCTTCGCGGTAGGGCGTGACCTCGTCGGGTGTGGCGACCCCGCGCAGCAGGGCAAAGCCCTCTTTCTGGTAGGCTGCAATCTGATCGGGCGTAAGCGAGTACGGGGAATCAAGGGATGGCAGCGCTCCGAGGCTGGCTTCCGAAACTTCCTGAGTAACAATCGTCATTGGGGCAGCTCCTTTGGTTTGCGTGTCTGCCGCTTTCGCGGCTTTCATGGATTTTAGCAGGCCCTGGATGCATTGGGAATGCGAAATCTGGTACAAGACATGTATAATCTGGTATGGAACCACCCAGCACGGAAACGATCTCACACCAGCTGCTGTACCAGAACGATGCGCAGACACCACTGGGGCGGCTCCGACTCGCCGGGGGCATTACCGCTGGTCGTGGCATCGTGCCTGCCCACCCGATGCGCGTTTATGGCAGTTACGCCGTGATGTGCCTTCTGCGCGGGGCGGGCCGCTACCGGGATGCGGGCGGGATTCGGTGCGACCTGCGGGCGGGGAATGCGGTGCTGGTGTTCCCCGAACTTGCCCACTGGTACGGCCCTCGCCGCGGGCAGCCCGGATGGGATGAGTTCTACCTCACCTTCGATGGTCCGGTTTTCGATCAATGGCGGGAGGCTGGTCTGCTGGAGATGACCCGTCCTATCCTGCAGCCTGGAGAGGCGCTGCTCGCCGCGTGGGTGGAGCAGGTGCGGCGTCTTTTGGAGCAGCGTCTCGTCACGAGCCGGGAACGCGCCCGGCAGGTGGCGGAGTTCGCGGCCCTGCTCGGTGATCTTTTGCGCGCTTCCGAAACAGAAACGGACTCGCCCGCCGCCGTGGAAGGTGATACTGGCGACACCGGTAACACCGGTGTTACCCCGTCCCCCCCTTCCTCAACGGCCTGGCTGGGACAGGCGCGGCAGATGCTGGAAACCAACCTCGCGCGCGACCTTCCGCCCGCGGAAGTCGCCGCATCTGTCCATCAGTCCTACGAGACATTCCGAAAGCGCTTTCGGGAGATGGTCGGGGTCACGCCCGCCCGCTATCGCGCGATCCGGCGCATCGAGGCGGCCCAGGCGCTGCTCCGCTATACGCCCGGCATCACCAACCGAGAGATCGCTCAGATTTTAGGGTTCGCGGACGAGTTCCATTTCTCGCGCCGGTTCACGCAGATTGCCGGTGCCACCCCCCGTGATTTCCGGCAGGGGGTGGGCCGAACCGAACGCCGCGCAGCGAAACGGGAACCGGAAACGGAGCGCGAAAAAGGGTAAAATCAGTCCTTAACACCCATGGAACACTTTGTCATTGAAGGCGGGCGGAAGCTTGCCGGAACCATCACCCCCGTTGGGAACAAGAATGCCGCGCTGCCCCTGCTGGCGGCGAGCCTCCTGACCCGCGATCCACTGACGCTTCAGAATGTCCCGAACATCGGCGATGTCCGCACGAAAGTCGAGCTTCTGCGACGCCTGGGGGTCTCCGCCGATTTCGCCGCCGACACGGGTGTCTGCACACTGATCAGCGGGGACCTGGAAGGGGCGGAGCCAGACCTGGAGATCTCACGCCGTATCCGAACCGCGCCGCTGCTGGCGGGGCCGCTGCTGGCCCGGCGCGGCTATGCCACCATCGGGATGCCGGGCGGCGACCGGATCGGGCGGCGACGTCTGGATACCCACCTACTTGCTCTCCAGTCGCTTGGAGCGACCATCGAGCCGGGACCGGGCCAGTTCACCCTGCGGGCGGACCGGGGGCTGCGCGGGGCGGACATCTTCCTCGATGAGATGAGTGTGACCGGCACGGAGCAGGCGCTGCTCGCCGCCGTAACCGCCGAAGGGACGACAACAATCGCCAATGCCGCATCTGAGCCGCATGTACAGGATGTCTGCCGCTGCCTGACCGCGATGGGGGCGAAGATCGCGGGCATCGGGACCAACCATCTGGTCGTGGAAGGGGTGACCAGCCTGAGAGGCACCACTTATGCGATCGGGCCGGACTACATGGAGGTCGGGTCCCTGATCGGGCTTGCCGCCGCGACCGGGTCGGCCCTGCGAATCGAGAACGCCCGCCCCGACGAGCAGCGGATGGCGGCAATCATGCTGGGGCGTCTGGGCGTACGCTGGGACGTGGACGGCGAAACCATTCTTGTTCCCCCGGAGCAGGAACTGGTCGTACACACCGAATTCGACGGCGCGATCCCCAAGATTGACGACATGCCGTGGCCCGGCTTCCCGCCGGACCTGGTAAGTATCGCGCTGGTGGTCGCGACCCAGGCGCGCGGAACCGTGCTGATCCATCAGAAGATGTTCGACCGCCGCCTGGTATTCACCGACAGTCTGGTGGAGATGGGGGCGCAGATCGTGCTGTGTGACCCGCACCGGGCGGTCGTCATCGGTCCGACCCCTCTGCATGGGCGGACGCTGGTTTCGCCGGACATTCGCGCAGGAATGGCGCTGGTGATCGCCGCGCTCGCCGCGCAGGGGCAGAGCCGCATCCATAATATCCAGCAGATTGACCGGGGCTACGCCGAGCTTGAGGTGCGCCTGCGGTCTCTGGGTGCGATCATCGAGCGGCGCGGTGGCGGCGCATAACGGAGGAAAAACGCGGCAGTCATGGAACTGGAAACTGTCTTCGTCCGACAATTGGACCTTTCCCGTGAGACCGAGCGGGAAGCATTGTATGACCTGCGGTGGCGTGTCCTGCGTGAGCCGCTGGGCCTGGCGCGCGGGACCGAGCAGATCGCCGCCGATCCGGACCCCGCCACGATCCATCTCGGGGCGTTTGTCGCCCCGGCGCGGCTGGTGGGCTGCGCGACCCTGGTTCGGACCGGGGGCGACCTTCAGCTTCGCGCGATGGCGGTGGACCCTGCCAGTCAGGGAGCCGGTGTCGGCGCGGCGATCCTGAGGGAGGCGGCGCAGGTCGCCGCCAATGCCAATGTGCGCCGTTCGCTCTGGTGCGAGGCACGCGCCCACGCTGTCGGTTTCTATCAGCGGGCGGGCTGGGTCGTGGAAAGCGGCCCGTTTGAGGTGCCACAGATCGGCCCGCATTACCGAATGCGTCTGTCTTTACCCCAGCCTGAAGGGCCGGGATAAAGGAAAGCGGTCACAGCCTCGCGGCGGCAGCCTGATCCAGCAGAAAGGTCAGAGTCCCGTTCGCCGGTCGAATCCCGGCAGCGGGGTGGGTTTTGGGCAGTGCCCCGGCCTTCAAAGTGGCCTGGAGTGCGTCGGCCTTGCCCGCGCCTGCCACCAGGAAAAGCGTGGACCGGGCGCAGTTCAGGATCGGAAACGTTAGAGTCAGCCGGGGAACGGGTGGCGGAAGCGTTCCCGGTGGTGTCCCGGTCACCCAGACCGCCTGCGCTTCCAGCGCCGGCATTCCCGGAAAAAGGGAGGCGGTGTGGCCGTCATCGCCCAGACCCAGCAGAATCAGATCGAAGACGGGGGGGGCATCCAGTCGGGGTGCCTGGAAAAATGTCGCCAGCGTGTCCATGTATCGGTGGGCGGCATCGGCCAGATCCGTCGCGAGCGGCGGTGTCGGCATGGGGAACCAGTTGCTTTCCGGCACGCCGATCGGCTCTAGCAGCGCCCGCCGCGCCAAACCGAAGTTGCTGCGCTCGTCGTCCTGCGGCACAAAACGCTCATCTCCGGTGAAAAAGAATGTCTGATCCCAGGAGACACGATCTCTCTGCGCTGGCTCGGCAAGGCACGCATAGAGTTTCGCCGGGGTCGAGCCGCCGGAAAGCGCAACGGTGAAGCGTCCCCGCGCCGCGATACCTTCCTGCGAAAGCTGAATAAAACGCTCCGCGGCTTCGGCAGCCAGGGCTTCGGCATCCGGCAAGATAACCCTCTCCGGCTCCCTCGTCTTCGCTGGTTCTGGCACGGGTGGCAGTCTCCTTTCGAGTCTTCTGTTTAGCTGTACCACCATTCCCCCCAAAAAAATCCCGGTGCGCTTTTGCGCACCGGGATTTGGAAGGGAGCTGCCGTCGAGGAGCTGATGGTTAGTACAGACCGTCCAGTGTTTTTGTGACCCGCTTGAACGAGATCATCTTGTAGGAGTTCCCAGTGCTGGGAAAAGCGGGGGGAGGGCTGTCCAGGACCCGGTCATCGTAGTTATTCGATTTGCGGAACCCTTTCTCCAGCAGCCCGGTGGGGCCGACCGACCCAAAGTCCCCGCCATTTTTGGCGATATAGCCGCCCAGAAGGTCAATGATACCAACGCTGCGGGTGCCGGAGTCAACAGCGTCAAAGGTATCGAAGGCAAAAACAGTGGCGTGAACATTCAAGTTACGCAGTTCACTCGTCCCCACACGCCCCGAACTGCCTTCCGGATTCGCGCCGTTTCGGGCAATCCGCACTTTCCGGGAGACAATCCCCAGCAGCCCACTGATGAACTTGTCGCCGCTGCCGACCGGCTCATAGAGATCGTTGGGATCGGTGACCAGGGTCTTGTAGGTGATGCTTCCGCCGATCTGCAGATCTTTATCGTTCGCGGTGGCAACCGTGAGCGCGTTCCGCTGCACGATATTCTTTCCGTTCTGGTCCGTCACGTTGTCCGCGATCACACCGCGCACCCCGTTGACATTGCCATTGCGTCCATAAATAACGCCATTAGGGATCGTGGTCGGCGAGGGCTGTACCACCGGCATCGGTACCCAGTTGGAGTTGTTGGCCCTCAGCGTGTAGGCGGCGTCAACCTTGGTGGTGCCTCCCGTTCCGGTACGATCCATGCTGATGGTCGTTCGGAGTCGGAAGTCTGTGGGGACGCCGTTGACCGTCAGTTGTTGCCTTTGATAGATAGCGACAATCTGCTTGGTGCTGTCCATGGGGTCCACGGAGAACACCATGTCTTCGACGTTGCCCTGGATCACGATCCCCCCCGATGCGGGGAGCGCGACACCAATCGTGCTCAGTCTTCCCAGCACCGGAATATCATTCAGGTAAGACGTTGAGGCGGGAGCCGTTTTGGTGGGGCCATAGGCAGCATCCGCCTGCACCGTGCTGCTTGTGGGCATCGGGATGTTTGTTTGCGAGGTTTGGACCTCACCGCCCTCCGCGATTACATGCTTCATACTGGGTGTGCCGACGGGGCTTTGCTCGGTATTGACGTCATTGTATTTCCACTTAACAGAATCCTTCCCGGCAGAGGTGGTAAAGGCGTTTTTTTGCTTATACCGGAAGATCTGATCCTTGGTTGGGTCCGCAGTATTGCCGTCCTTCCAGAGGATATTGATCGTCCTGCCAGTCGTCACCTCGTCGGAGGCATTCAGGTGGACTGGGCCGCCGAACGCGTTATTTCCCGACGATAGGTAGTAGGTGGGCACGTTGTCCACGAACAGGGCATAGTTCGCAAACGATTCCTGGCGTACCGCCGCGCGGACGATCTGCTGCGCTCCCCGGTACACGCCGACTGACTCAATGATGAACCGCTTCTGCGTATCAAACGAGTTGCTGGTGTAGGGGTAAACCTTGACACGAAAGCCGTTGGTGCTGCTGCCGGCTGCGTTGTCCCAGGGCACAAACCGGTATTTGTTCGCGTCGTCTTTGGTGGAGTTCTTGAACCATCCCACGTTGATGATATCCGGGTAGAACGGGGTCGAGTTGGTGGATAGGGGCAACGTGGGGTTGGTCGGCGGCCTCTGCTCCGTCATCCACTGAACGGTCATGCGAACCCCGGTTTCGGCCAGGTTCATCGCGCCGTAGTACTCGATCCGCCGCGATGCCATCCTCACGGTGCCATCCGCCGTATCGAGCGCCCCATTGCTTCTGCCCGCCCCCGCGGTGGAGGAGATCACCCCCACCAGTGCAATAGACAGAACCAGCATCAGGGCCATCATCGTTCCGAGCAGCGCCATACCGACCAGGTGACGTTTTTGCAGCCGCCGCCGCCGTTGTCGAAGCTGCTGTGTCTGCTCGGTATCCGCGGTCTGGTGGTTGTTTTTCATGGTGTTTTCCGCAGGCCTTTCGCGATTATCCGAGTCCGATTCGGGGCGTCGGCGTCGGCGTTGGTGCCGGCGTCGGCGTACGCACGGGTGTTGGTGTGGCTGACGGTCTCGGCGTTGGCACCGGCGTCGCCGTTGGGATCGGGGTCGCTGTTGGGATTGGAGTCGGGGTCGGGGTCGGAGGAGGGGTCGCGGTCGCCTCCGTGCCGCCACCGGGAGGAGGTGTGGCGCTTGGGGCGCCGGACGGTGGATCGAGATAGACGTGATCACCCTTGCCGCCGGCAAGGTTCGCGGGAGCGGCGTTTCGCATCGCGACCTCGCGACCGCCATATTCTTTGTTCAGCACGGTGCCATCGGTAGTGTCGCTGGTGACCTGCTTGTTGATCCGGCTGTAGCCACCAGAGACGATCTTCACTTTGGCAGCCCCGGTGGCGCTTTTGGTGAACTGGACCGCTGCCTCACTGCTAGTCAGATCTTCAGTGGCGATACTGTCGGAGATCTTGACGAGCTTCGCGTCCGAGCCATTTCCGATCTTCGCCCACAAACAGGTCGCGGAATCTTTCTGCCCGGCGATGGGGCGTGGGCAGGGAGTCCCATCCGGGTTACCGCGGAAATACAAAACATCGCTTGCGGTACCGCTGGACGCCTTGGTGCGGTCATAAACCTCGGGAACGGTTTCGATGCTGGAGGAGGTCGTCTTGTAGACTTGGACCGTGGGCGCGTTCTGGGGGTATCGCAGATAGATCCCGGTGTAGTGGACCTTGCCACCCGCATCAGTGTAGCGGTAGCTGCTCATGGATTCCCCCGAGGGCCAGGCTTTTTCGTCGTCCACAGGAAGGGCGAACGAGAATGCCTCCTTCATTTCCGAGGAGACACGCTGCATGATATTCGCGGTCGAGATCGCCGAGGTCGAGGACATGTTCACCTTGGAGGCCGTTGCCAGCGTGCCGGTGAAAAGCTCCATAGTGCCAATAAAGACGACCGCCATCAGGGTGACGCCGATCATGGTCTCCAGAACTGTGAAGCCCCGCTTTCTGCCGCGGGGTGCCGGGTTTCGATCTCTCGTTCGCTGCTTCAGGGGTTGATTCCGCATAGTTGTAAATCCCTTTAAAGAGTGGGGTCATTCGTGAGCACCGCTTCGGTTCGGTACTCGCTTGGGGCGTACTGGGCGTCCTGCCAGCGAATAGTAACGATAACCTTGAGATTGGTAGCCGCGGCCGCACCGTCGCCAATGTAGGGTTCTATCTCGACCTTGCCCTCGGCGGATTTGGCGGTGAAGTTCCCTGCCCCGTCCTTGCTGGTGACAAAGTACTGATCCAGCTTGTCCACGCAGGTGAAATAACCGGTGAATTTGGAAAGCGGCGCGGGAAGCGTTCCGTCAAAAACGGGCGCGGGAGATTTTCCCTGGGGATAAACCGCGCCGGGGTCGTCCAGCACGGTCCCGTAGAGCCCCGTGGGATTTTTTGCTTTGCTGAAGCCCTGGGATTGCATCTGATCAATCTTATGCTGCGCGAGGGACATAGCCTGGTTATAGCTGTTACCGAAGCGGGAAGCGCGGGTCGCGGCAGTCGCGACCGAGAAAAACATCATCGCCATGATCAGAAAGATGAAAACCGCGAACAGCACTTCGATCAGCGTAAAACCACGAGGCCTGCGGAGCCAGCGGCGCTCGTTGCCTGCATCGCACGGGCTGCCGCTAAAATGGTTACCAAGACGAATCTTCAACGCTGCGTTTCCCTTCGAACCGAGCAACCTACCTGTCACAAGCAAGTAGGCTATCACGGTTTCTTCCATGTCCGCTGGCAAAATGGCAACGAAATACGGGCGACCCCGTATGAATGCGCAGTTTTTTTGCCGCTTACAATCGCTCTTTACTAGTTTCGGCAGTTTTAACGCGGCTATGAAGCAAGCAGGGTTACCAGTTTTTGCGCCGGACGGTCGAAACCGTCGCGTTTGCTGAGGCTCACCGGGCCGTCAGACCCAGGCGCGGCCCAGCCAGAGGTGCAGGCCATAATACTGGTCCGAGACCGGGTACGCGGCAAGAAGAGGGTAGTAGAAGAGGAACCAGGCCACGAGTGCGGCTCCGTAACCCGCGACAAACAGCCGGCGCAGACGCCGGGCGGAGGGGCCGTCCGCCTCCGAGATCCACAGGCGCCACCCCAGATAGGCAAGCGCAATGCAGGCAAACGGGATGCATTCAAAATAATAGTGCATGAAGTTCAGGGCGCGAGCCTTGACCCCCCAGGCAAGCCACTGCCCAAGGCCATAGGCGGCAAGCAGGGAGCAGGGCAGCAGCAGCCGCGCGCTTCTTTCTCGCCAGCCCAGATACAGCAGCGCGAGAAAGGCAGGAACGCTTCCCCACCAGATAAAGACGTTGCCGATGGCCCAGATCCCGGACATCCTGCCCTTACTGCCCTCGTAAAAGTACCAGACGGGCCGAAGCTCCAAGGGCCAGCTCCACCAGGGCGAATCGTAAGGGTGCGAGGCCTTCAGGGTGGCGTGATAATTGAACATATCTGCCTGGAGCGTAAACGTCTTGACCCAGCCGATGCCGTTGGGGCCATTCGCCGTGAAAAGCTTCTGCGCGACCGTCCCCGGACCCTGGAGAAGGTTGGGGAGGTAGGTGGCGAAGTAGACCACGAACGGCACCAGGACCAGGCACAAGAGCGCCGCCCCCAGCAACTTCAGCCCGCCAAGTGGTGGAGCGGCAGCGTCCGGGAGCGGCGGTTCGTCCCCGCCTGCGAGTATAACCGCCGGGGCTGGGACAGGCACGGGCTGCGTGGCGAGAAAAAACCACTGCGCGAACAGCAGGAAAACGGTGATCGCCCAGGCATACAGGCTGGACCAGCGCGAGGCGATGGCAAAGCCAAGCCCGATCCCCGCCAGCAGCAGCCAGCGTGCCTGTTGCCGCTGAAGGAAAAGCGCCACTCCGGTCGCGGCGACCGTGATAAAAAAGACCGTGAAAATATTGGTCATGGCGACCCGGCTCTGCACGAAAAAGACCCCATCGAGGGCCAGCAGGACGGCAGCCGCGATAGCGACCGCGCGGTTGCCGAACAGCACGCGGGCAAGCGCGTAAAGCGCGGGCAGAGTCAGGGTTCCGAACAAGACGCTCGCGAAGCGCCAACCGACCGCCGACCGATCCGAGAAATGGGAGTTTGGAGTCCAGACGCCATCGCGTGGGTTGAACTCCCCGCCCCAGGCCTTTAGGCTCAGCGCCATCATCAGCTTGGAGAACGGGGGGTGACTCCACTCGTGCGGGTTCAGCCCGTCCACATATTCCATCGCGGTGCGGGCGTGATGCACCTCGTCGAAAATCTGGGTGTTCGGGGTATACAGCCGGTAGATCGCAAGCAGGTAAAAGCAGATGGCGATCAAGGCGGGGACGTAGAGGTCGAGACGGCTGAACGGCTCCCGGTGCGGGGCGCGGCCTGCGGCGGGGCGCGGCGGCTCGTTTCGGACAAACCCCAGAAACTCACGCAGCAGCCATGCGACGGAAAACCCCGGCACTGCGACATCCGTCAGCTTCAACTCGGACACACTCAGCGGCACGACGACTGGACCTTTCCCGGAAGGAACGCCCGCCGAGAACGGCGAAATGGGCGGGGTACCGGGGCATCCGACACGCAGTCCCCGGCAGAATGGCATTGATGATTCTAAGGATAGGCGGGATTCAAGGAAATGGCAACACAAATCGCGGTTCATGGCAGCAGCGGCTCGGTGGCGGGAGCGCCTTACACCCCCGCAGTCCGCGCGGGCGACTTCCTTTTTGTATCGGGTCAACTCGGCCTGGACAAAGAGACCAAAAAACCGCATGCCGAATTCGCGCAGCAGGTGGAGGGGGCGATCGCCGGGCTGAAAGGGCTACTCGAAGCCGCAGGTGGGTCGCTGGAGAACGTGGTGAAGACGACCGTCTTTCTTGCCGACCTGGGCCAGTTCGCCGCGCTCAATGAGATCTACGGCAAGCACTTTGCGGATCTGCCGGTAAAGCCCGCCCGCTCGACGTTTCAGGTGGCGGCCCTGCCGCTGGGCGCGGCGGTCGAGATCGAGGCCGTGGCGTATTTCCCAGATCTGTAAAGAAACTCCCCCGTCTCATCTAAAAGACTCTATCCTTGCGGCTCCCCGGGGAAAGGGCTAGGCGAAGAGAAGGGATGAGATGGGTACAATGGCTGCATGACTGATGCCGCTGGCTTCCCCTCCTCCACCCCTCCTCCTGCCGATGCCGCCCCGTTTCTTGGTCTGAGGCCTCGTGAAAGCGGCCTTTCTGGCCCGCTCTG
>JACMJB010000222.1 GCA_014380815.1 Armatimonadota bacterium | reverse complement strand
TTTGGGGTAAGCGTCCGCTGCTCGATATACTTCTGGGCCGTGCGACCTCGGCAGACGCTCTTCCGCTCCACCCACTGGTGATCCACCTTACCAACACGCTATTTGGAGACAGCCTGGCTGCCTTTCGGATCGCCTCCGCCCTGCCTTCCGCTATCGGTCTCTGGTTTGTCTATCAGATCGGCAGACGCTTCTCGTCACGCGTCGGCCTGCTCGCGCTGTGGCTCTGCGCCCTGTCACCCGGCCTGATCCTCTACGACCGGATGTCACGCTACCATGGTCTGACCGCCCTGCTCTGTACGCTGAGCGTTTGGGCCGCGCTGAAGCTTCTCGACTCCGGGAAACCGCGCGATGCCATCCTTTACGCCCTCGCGACTTGGCTGATGCTGATGAGCTACTTTCTCAGCATCTTCGTGGTGGTCGCGCAGGTGGGCTGCCTGCTGCTTTTGTGGAACCGGGAACCGGTCCGGCGCACTCGATGGTTCTTTCTGGGAGCGCTGTGCGTGGCGGGTCTGGCTTTCGCGCCGTACCTTCTGGCGGGACTGAGCAAGGCATCATCGTCGGGCATGACCGAGATTCACGTCGAGGATGCCGGAATGAGCCTTGGCGTCAACGGTTTCATTCGCCGACTTTCGCTGCCCGTTTACGTTTTTTGCGTCGGAGAAACGCTGTATCCCTGGACCTGGTTCGCCGCCATTCCAGGCGTTTTCGCGGCTCTGGGAGCCTACCTGCTGGGGCTAAGGGCCATCTGGAGGGAGCGGCGCCCCGAAATCATCATCCCCATCGCCTGCGCGGCGGTGCTGATTCTCTCCGCCCTGGCGACCAGTGGCAAACTCGGGGGTGGGCAGACCGTGGGCAGCATGGCGAAGCGAGTGTCGTTTGCCATTCCCCTGTTCAGCGTCACGCTTAGCGTGGGGGTCTTCTCGCTGGTCGGCAGCGCGTCCGTTTGGACCAGACGAGTCGGGGTCGCGCTTGCCTCCGTGCTGTTGCTCGTCTCGGCATACTCGGTCGCGAACTACTGGACCGGTCGGCAGTTTCTGAACCCGAACTACACCGCGCCCTGGTATGAGACCATCGCGGTAATGGAGAGGACACAGCCTCTTCGCGCGGATACCGCGCTGTTCAGCCGGGGTGAGCTTGCGCTGGACTACTATCTCAAGGACCTGCAACTGGACAGCAAGGGCGCCTATATCAACAACGAATCGAGCGGAGAGCAGGACGTTGTCCGAGGTCTTGCCACACGTTCCGTGCGCTACGTCTGGATAGTCGGACGGGACCGAGGCGACCAGATCTCCCTGAGCGGTTTTCTTCAAATGAGCGATTACTTGAAACACCGCTACCGTCAGGTGGGACATTATGGGGTTATGCCGCGCACTGCGACCGAAGCGAAATACCTGGAAAAATTCCTGAAGCGCCCCCCTGCACCGCACTACATCTGGATGGAGCTTTACGACACCACCCAGAAACCCACCGCGCCGACCGCGCCGGAGGTGGCCCCATGAAGAGCGCTGTTTTGCTCCCAAACATTGTCGGCTTTCCCTCGGAGAGCATGCGCCGCTACGCGATGGAACTGGAAAGCGCACTGCGCTCGGTCGCCGGTGGGTCGGAGGGAAGCGAAGCGCCGTGGGGCTTTCGGGCGATTGCATGCGCGCCCTCCGAAGCGGTGGCGGCCCGGTTCGGGGGCGGAGAGCGGGGCAAAAAGATCGCGGGACGCCATGCCCGCTTTGTCCTTTATCCGCGTCTGATCCGGGCGGCATCAGGGGCGGACCTCTACCATGTGCTGGACCATAGCCACACTAACCTTGCCCTGATCCCGCCCGCCGCGAAGACCGTGCTCACCTGTCATGACATCATTCCGCTGCTGGCAGCAAAGGGCATGATCCCGATCCCGTCGAATGGACGATTCACGCGGTATACTTTCCCGCTGCGGGTTCGCTGCATGAAACGCTGTCATCGCGTGATCGCGATCTCGGAAAGCACCAAGAAAAACCTCGTGGAGGTGGCGGGGCTTTCTCCGGACCAGATCCGCGTGGTCTACTACGGAGTGAACCGCGCCTTCGCCCCGGCTCCGGGCAAGGACAGCGGCTCGCACGCAGAGGAGCGGCGCGAGGTGCTGGCCCGGCACCAGATCCCCGCAAGTGCGAGGGTTCTGTTCCATGTCGGCACGGCGACTCGCTACAAAAACACGCCTGCCATTCTGCACGCGCTGAAGGCGCTCAAAGAAGACCCGAAGATCGGTGGCAGCGTTTATTTTCTGCGGGTCGGCGCGGAGTTCTTCGACGACGAAAAGGCGCTGATCGAAACGCTGGGTGTCGGCGACCGCATCCGGCATGCGGGCAAGATTTTCGATGACTCGCGTCTCGCGTCCTACTACCGTGCGGGCGATGTGTTCGTCTTTCCCTCGATTTGGGAGGGGTTTGGCTGGCCGCCACTGGAGGCGATGGCCTGCGGGACCCCGGTGGTGACCTCAAATATTGCCTCGCTTCCCGAGGTGGTCGGCGATGCCGGCATCACGGTTGCCCCCCAGGACCATGCCGCCTTGATTGATGCCCTGCGCCTCCTGCTGACCAACGAGGAGGCGCGGCAGACGCGGCGCGAAAAGGCGCTGCTGCGCGCGCGGCGCTTTACCTGGGAGGAGTGCGCCCGTGGGACGCTCGCGGTCTATGAGCAGGTGGTGGCAGAGAACGCCGGGCGCCGCCCCGGCATCTAAGGATACGGACTACGCGATTACGGACGGGACCGCAGGCTCCTGGTGATTCAGGCGCGTCTTCGACGGACCATTAAGGACGGACAGTTTAAGCTATGAAGGTCATTATCACCGGGGCAGCCGGATTTATCGGGGGGCATGCTGCCCATCACTTTCTGTCGCAGGGGCACGCGGTCGTGGGCGTGGACAATCTTTCCCGACGAGGCAACAGCGAAAACTTGCAGTGGCTCCGAGGGCAGGGCGAGGAACTGCCGGGCAGCTTCCAGTTTGTCGCTGGCGACATCCGCAATCAGACCGACATGGATCGGCTCTTCGCCGCGCACTCGGATACCGGGGCGGTGCTGCACCTCGCCGGACAGGTCGCGGTGACCACCTCCGTGACCAACCCGCGCATGGACTTCGAGTCCAATGCGCTCGGCACCCTCAATGTCCTGGAGGGTGTCCGGCAGTTCTGTCCTGATGCGGCCTTGATCTACTCATCCACCAACAAGGTCTATGGTGGCATGGAGCAGATCTCGATCGTGGAGAAAGACGGGCGCTACGCCTACGGCGATCTGCCCCGGGGTATGCCAGAGACCACACCACTGGACTTTCACTCGCCGTACGGCTGCTCCAAGGGCGCGGGTGACCAGTATGTCCGCGACTATGCCCGTATCTACGGCCTCAAGACCGTGGTCTTCCGGCAGTCCTGCATCTACGGGACCCGGCAGTTTGGGATCGAGGACCAGGGATGGGTGGCCTGGTTCACCATTGCGACCGTGCTCGGCAAGAAAATCACGCTTTACGGTGATGGAAAGCAGGTGCGCGATGTCCTCTGGGTCGGTGATCTGGTGCAGCTTTATCAGCGGGCCATTGACCAGATTGACCGGGCGGCGGGCAAGGTATTTAACGCGGGCGGCGGGGCCAGTAATGCAATGAGCCTGCTGGAGCTTCTGGGATTTTTAGGAGATCTAAAAGGCTCGCCCGTCCACACCGCGACAGCAGACTGGCGTCCCGGCGACCAGAAAGTCTTCATTGCCGACATCGCCAAGGTGGAGGCCGAGCTTGGCTGGCGACCGACCGTGACCCCCGCCGAGGGCGTCCAGAAGCTGTGGGCCTGGACCCACCCGAACCGGCAGCTTCTGTCCGAAGTGCTGGGCTAAACGATGGCAGAACGGACCGCCTCGCCGCGAATCGTGGTGTTTCTGGATCATACCGCCAAGTGGAGCGGCGGCGAGATCGCGCTGCTGCGCACCCTGACCGCCCTGGACCCCGCCCGCGTGACGCCGGTTGTCGTGCTCGCCGAAGCGGGGACCCTCGCCGACCGGCTGCACGAGGCCCGGATCGAAACCCACATCCTGCCGCTTTCCGGCGGCGCCCGCGAGGTGCGCAAAGATACGCTGGGCGGCGGCGCCCTGGTGCGCCACGCCGGGGCGGGGGTGGCCTTTCTGCGCTATGCCGTCGCCGTTGCCCAGTTCGCCAAAAAGCGTGGCGCGTTCGCGCTTCACTGTAACTCTCTGAAATCCGACCTGTACGGGGCGTTGGCAGGCCGCCTGGCGGGAATCCCGGTGATCTGGCACGTCCGCGACCACATTGATCCCAGCTACCTGCCCGCCCCCGCCGTGCGCGCCCTGCGAAGCCTCGCCCGCAGTGCGCCGACCTTTGTGGTCGCGATTTCAGACAGTGTGCTGGAGAAACTATTCCCCGACCCTGCGGACCGGGCGCGGCAGCTTGCCTCCCGCGCGCGGGTGATCCATGACGGGCTTTCGGATCAGGAGCTGACCACCCCGCTGCCGGCGCCCACGGACCGCTGGAAAAATGACCCGCCACGAGTTGGCATGATCGGGCGGTTTGTCGCCTGGAAAGGTCAGCACATTTTTCTGGAGGCCGCGCAAAAGCTGCAAAACAGGCAAAAGGCAGGGAATAATGGGGAAACGGGACAAACTGGGGATACTGTACCGGGGCAGGAGCATGATGCCGCCAGGGAGGCTGTCTTTGTTCTGGTGGGAAAGCCGATGTTCGGGGAGGCCGAGTACGAGGCCGAACTGAGGCGGATCGCCGCCCCACTCGGTGAGGGCGTTGAATTCCTGGGGTTTCAGAGCGATATCCCTGCCGTTCTGCATGACCTCGATATTTTCGTTCACTCCAGCACAACCCCAGAGCCGTTTGGCCAGGTCGTCATCGAGGCAATGGCGGAAGGGGTGCCGGTGATCGCAAGCGATGGCGGCGGTGTCCGTGAGATCATCGAGCAGGATGTCAGCGGGCTGAGGACACCCATGGGCGATGCCGACGCGCTCGCCGAGGCGCTTCGTGGGCTTTTGAACGATCCGGCACGGGCCAGTCGCCTGGCGCGGGCCGGGCACACACGGGTGCGCGCTGATTTCACCGCCGCCCGGAACGCCCGTGGGATCGAAGCGGTGTATGATGATCTGGCAGCGGCGTCACGACGATTCTCTCGTCGGTCGCCTTCCCGCGACGAGGCGGAGCCACGAACGTCCTCCGGGACCACGACGGCACCGCCGCCGAATACGGTCCACTGAAGGGCGAGTTTCGCGTGAGGAGCACGGCAAAGATATGCGAGTCGCCATAGTCCATGATTACCTCGCTCAGGCGGGCGGAGCGGAGAGAGTCGTCGAGGCGATGCACGATGTGTTTCCCGACGCCCCGATCTTTACCTCGGTGTACGATCCGGAGCACACCCTTCCTTCGTTCAAGACGATGGACATTCGGACCTCGTTCTTGCAAAAGTGGGCCAAGGACAGCCGGATTCACAAGTTTGCGCTGCCCTTCTACCCCGCCGCCTTCGAGCAGTTCGACATGACCGGCTTCGATATCGTGCTGTCATCCACGACGGGATTTGCCAAAGGGGTGATCACCGGGCCGGATACGTGCCACATCTGCTACTGCCACACCCCCGCGCGCTTCGCCTGGCGCTACCACGAGTACATCGCCCAGGGTGGCTACGGCAGGGCGACCCAGCAGATTCTGCCGTTTCTGATCCACCGCCTGCGCGCCTGGGACTATGCCAGCGCCCAGCGCGTGGACTACTTCCTGGTGAACTCACACAACGTGGCGCGGCGGGTCCGCAAGTTTTATGGCAAGACTTCCGAGGTCCTGCATCCTCCAGTCACGACAAACCGATTCGCGGTGCTGCCAAGCCCGACTGCGGACTATCTTCTGGTCGTGTCGCGGCTGGTGGGTTACAAGCGTGTAGACATCGCGGTGGAAGCCTGTGCCAGGCTGGGTATCCCCCTGAAAGTGGTGGGGACCGGGCCGGACCTGCCGCGCCTGAAGCAGATGGCGGGACCGCAGGTGGAGTTTCTGGGACGCCTCAGCGATGGTGCCGTGGCGGATCTGCTGGCGAATTGCCGCGCGTTTCTCTTTCCGGGCGAGGAGGATTTCGGGATCGCGCCACTGGAGGCGATGGCAAGCGGTCGCCCGGTGATCGCCTACGGCGCGGGCGGCGCACTGGAAACCGTGGTGGATGGGGTGACCGGCCTGCATTTCTGCTATGCCACCGCAGAATCGCTGATGGACGCCATCCAGAGGCTCGATGGCCTGGACCTGGACCCTGCTCGGATTCGCGCGCATGCGGCACGGTTCGATGTCTCCGAGTTTCGGAAGACATTGAAAGAGACGGTCGAGCGATGCGTAGCCCTGCACCATGCGGCCTACAGCCACGTTTCGCCCGGACATGGTCCCTTCCCCGGCCCCCGCGCCGTGGTCCTCAGCAATGGCAGCAGCGGCGGCGTGCCTGGTGGGAACGGCAATGGAAAGGGGCATTACAGTATCGGCGGAAACGGAGGTGGCGCCATGACAGCCCCGCCCCTCCCGGTCGCGGAAGAACCGGTTCCGTTCCCCGATCCTGATTGAAGCCGACGATACTCGAATCTGTGCCTATCAACCCTCGACCGTGCGGAGCACCTCCTTGAGTCAGATACCCGACGACCCCAATGTTGCCCCGCCCCCGGCTCCCCTGGACCCCTGGGAAGCGCGGGAGCGGGAACGTGCCCGTTACTCGCGACCCACTTCCGCCCCCTCGCGGAAACCTTCCTCGGTCGAGCGCGCCTCCCAGGGGTCCACGGAAACCAGCGAGCCAGTCAGCTACCCGGTCATCGGGCTTCTTGCAAGTGTCGCCATGCTTCTCGCGGGCGATTCTCCGGAGCTTCCCGACACGCTGCGTCCCATTCTCACGGTGACCGGAAGCGCGATGCTCCTGCTGCTTTTTGCGTTTGTCCGCTCCTACGCCGACAATCTATGGGTCGCCCTGCGGCGCGGACCGAACCCCTGGATCGCCGCGATGCTCGCGTGGAGCGTCTTCGCGTTCTACAACTCGCCCTGGGGGGCCGTTTCCGGTACCAGCCTCGCCGCCTCGCACCTGGTGCGGGTTTTGGTGGGCGTGTTGATCTATTTTTTGGCGGCCTACGGCCTGCGCTCTCCCCGCGAGCTTACCAGTGCCGTGACCGGCCTGATCGGCCTGATGACCCTTGCCGCGCTCTTCGAGCTTTACGATATGGGGCGTTCGGGCGCCCTGAATCAGTTCGTCCACGTCCACACCATCTTTGGAAGCCATGAAACCATCGGGACGCTGCTGATGCTGCCCCTGCCGCTCGCACTCGCTTTTATGCTGAGCCGCGAGACCGAGGAGAAGCGCCGTCTGCTCTGCCTGGCCGCCGTGCTGATTTTGGGCACTGCACTGCTGATCGCGCGGGCGCGGTCGGCCTGGATCGGCCTGGGCGTTTCGGTCCTGCTTCTGCTGGTGTTCACCGCCTGGCGCCGCGCAAAAGAGCGCGGCGGAGCGCGGCGCGGCAGCTCCGTTTTGATGGAGCGTGCCCTGCCGGTCGTGCTGTTGATCGGCGCGCTCGGGGCGGTGCTCGCCTTCGGGGGCGCAGCTTCCTTCGTGAAAGAGCGCGCCAGCCTCGTCCGGATGATCCAGGGTTCGGAAAGCCGCCTGGATCTCTGGAAGGCGGGGGCACGGATGACCGTGGACCGTCCCCTGACCGGCTGGGGACTGGGAGGCTTCCTGGTGCTCCAGGGGCGCTGGAGCCACACGGGAGACGATGTCATTCAGGCGTTGACCGGAAACGGACATCGGCGCAACTACGCGCACAGCTATTACATCCAGTGGGCCGCGGATACCGGCGTGCCCGGTCTGATCCTGCACGTCGGCGCGATTGCGGCGTTTCTCATCAGCGGGATTGGCACCCTTCGGAGGCTCCGGAATGAAGCCCTCGACCTGCCGCCGTTCCAGCAGGCGCTTCTGGCAGGTTGTATCGCGGGGGTTGCTGGGGCCTGCGTGGATGCACTTGCCGCGCCCTCGTATTCGCTGCATAGCCCCTCCGCGATCTTCTGGCTGCTGATTGGGCTTGGTGTCGCCGCCCAGCGCCCCCTGGTCCCTGCCGCCTTCAAAACCGCCGGGGGAGAACCAGATGCGCCCGCGCCTGTCCCCGCCTTGCCGCCAACCGCGCCGCTGAGCGTCGCCGCCTCTGCCCTGGTCGGGGCAGCAGCAGCAGCGCTGGTGCTCTCCGTCGGCTACCGCCAGAGGGCGATCGGCAGGCAGGTGCCGCGCGGCACGTTCCAGATCACGGTCGAGCGGCAACGCAAAGCGGGGGACGGAGGCGCGCGCGGTCCTCTGGTAGCGGGCGAGCGCGTGCTATGGCGCGCGCAGTACCGGGACGAGACCGGGCAGCGCGTCAACACCTTCCCCGGCACGCTCTGGGAGTTCTCTGCGGCCGACACGCTCTCGCTGGAACAGATGAAGCGCTCGGCGGCTTTTTCCCGGTTTGGCCGGGAGGAGAGCCGCGAGTACGACTCCGTTCTCAGCGTCGCCCTGCCAGCGGGAATGACCCAGCCGGTCATTGCACGCGCCGTTTTCTTTGATACCTATAGCCGCCGCTACGAGGCCTGGTCCTCGCTCTCGATTCCTTCCCCCTCCACTCCGAAACGACGCGCGCCAAAACAAAAGTAATTCGAGGGGCGGTCGTCTACGCTAAACTGGTTACAAAACCAATCCGGAGACCACCCCGCCATGCCCGATCCCGCCCGCCGTGCCCACCTCATCGCTGAGGGACGCTGCGTGGAGTGCGCGCAGCCTCGCCGCGACTCACCCGTCGCCACGCGCTGCGCCGCCAAGCACCGTGCCGCCCAGGTCGTGCTGCGCCGCCGGAAACGCCTCGAAGACCCCTGGCACGACATCACAAATGGCGATCCCTTTCCCGTTGGCGGAGGCGCGTCCCCTGTCCACGCCATCGCGCATCTTCGCATCCCCCTCAATTCGGCAGCGCTTCAGGCCATCCAAGCCCTGAAGACTCGCGAACGCCGCCGCTGCGCCGCTGCGGGCGAACTCTACATCGGCTACCAGGTCAGCCGCCTCGTCCGTGAAACCATCCAGACCTTCGCGACCCGCGACTGCCCCGTTCCGCCCCGCACTTTCAACACCGGCGCTGCCATCACCTTCCACTGCGATTCCGAAACGCTCGCCATCCTCGACTATCACGCCCGCCACCACTTCAACGGCAACCGCGCCGCCACCGTTCGTGCCATGCTCGCCGCCGTCGCCGCCCCGCCCGCCC
>JACMJB010000221.1 GCA_014380815.1 Armatimonadota bacterium | reverse complement strand
GCACGCCCGTGCCCGGACTGTACCTCTGCGGCGGCTCCACTCACCCGGGCGGAAACGTCACGGGCCTGTGCGGGTACAACGCCGCCCGCGTCATCGCGGCCGACGCCGGCAAGAAGGTGTGGTGGACCCCGCCCGACATCGAGGCTGCCCTGCTGGCCCTCTAGCCAACGCCGGCGGGAAGGCGCAGAAGATCGCCCGCGAATGACGCGAATTCAAGGCAAGGATACAGGCCAGTGCTCACCTATTCTCACTCACCGGATTACCTGTAATCAGACCCTCGTTGTGAGCAGGTCAGGGTGAAGTGGACCCCTTGGGTTGGACAGTTGGGACGTGAAAGTTAGTTACGAGTTGGAGAGGGGGGACAAGCGAGAAAGGAGTTGAGGGGGTTGGAGGGGAGCGCAGCTCCCCACTGGTCCGTGGTTTGAAAAAGATATATAGATCGGCGGGGGTGCAGGGGGCGCAGCCCCCGCTCTGACCTGGGAGGGAAGAGGTGAGTAGGCGAGAGAGAGCCCGAGTCACCTTGGATGTTAATCTCGTGGCGCGTCTTCATTGGTTGACGGCGGCCGACAGGGTCGCGCGGTAGGTTTCGCCCGGCGTGGCGTCGTTGAGCGACGAGTGCGGCCGGCGCTCGTTGTAGAAGTGGAAGAAGCGATCGAGTTGGGCGTGCGCGTCGACCAGCGACACGTAGCTCTTCAGATAAACCTCCTCGTATTTCACCGTGCGCCAGAGCCGTTCGACGAAGACATTGTCGAGGCAGCGGCCTTTGCCATCCATCGACAGTTTTACGCCCATGGCCAGCAGCGGGGTCGTAAACTCCGCCGAGGTGAACTGGCATCCCTGGTCGGTGTTGAAGATTTCCGGCAGGCCGTTCCGCGCGATCGCCCGCTGGACGGCGCGCACGCAGAAGCTCGCATCAAGCGTGTTGGACAGTTCCCACGCGAGCACACAGCGGCTGCGCCAATCGATGACCGTGCAGAGATACACGTAGCCGCCCTGCACCGGCACATAGGTAATATCCATCGCCCAGACCTGGTTCGGTCGGGTCACCGCCAGATGGCGCAAAAGATAGGGATAGACCCGCTGACCGGCCTGCGCGCGCGACAGGTTCGGCTTCTGATAGATGGCCTCCAAACCCATCAGCCGCATTAGCCGCTGGACGCGCTTGCGATTGACGCGGTGGCCCTGACGCCGCAGCCAGCGCGCCATCTGCCGCGAACCGAAAAACGGATACGCGAGGTACGTCTCGTCAATCACCCGCATCAAGCGCAGGTTCTCCTCCGGTTCGGGCGTAGGGACATGGTAATAACTCGAACGCGGCAGGCCCAGCAGTTCGCACTGCTGGGTGACAGACAAACCAGGATGAGCGGGTTCGATCATGCCGCGGCGCGCCTCAACGCTCGAGCTCGCCAGCTTTTTTTTTAAGCCAGTCCAACTGCATCTCCAAGTGGCCGATCTTGCGATACAGCTCGTCCTCGCGGGCCTTGGCGTCGGCAGCCTCCGCGTCGGGTTTGCGGGCGAAAACCTCGGGCAGCCGCTCGGCGATTTCCTTTTTCCACTGGCTCACTTGCACCGGGTGAATCTGGTGCTTCGCGGCAATCGCGTGCACCGGCTCGATGCCCTTTAAGGCTTCGAGGCCGACTTTGGCTTTGAACTCGGGATTATGCTGACGGCGTTTCTTGGACATGTGGATCGTCTGGTTTTGAGTTTGGACTTAACGATCCCTCCTGTCCAATTTTCGGGGTCCACCTCAGTTTGCGATTTGGTAGAGATGGCGACGATTCGCTTAGTAAGGGCGATCTCGATGAAATCTGTCGAACTATTACATCGATTGCTGTCTCCGGCGGGTCAGCACACGAAGCGTATAGAAAACGTAACGAATCTCTGTTGTTACATATTATAGAGAAATGGACGGGCGACATTAAAATTCTC
>JACMJB010000220.1 GCA_014380815.1 Armatimonadota bacterium | reverse complement strand
TTGCTGATCCCCTTTGAACTGCCTGAGCTTCCCTCCTGCCGTCTGGCGATCCAGACCGGCGGCATTTTTTCAGACCCGACTCTGCTGGTGGACGGCAGGCCCCTTTCCGCCGCCAAAGACGGAACGTTTACCATTCTGGGCGAGGACGCTTCCCCGGTGAGCGTGCGCCTGATTGGGCGCGGCCTCGACATCGTTCCAGATGTGCGGGTCGGAGATCGAACGGTAACACTTCTGCCGCCGCTGCGCTGGTTTGATTACGCCTGGTGTCTGCTGCCAGTCCTGTTGCTGTTGGCGGGCTTTCGCGGGCCGCTTTCCGGCGCGGCGGGGGCGTTTGTGACCTACCTCAATCTGCGTCTTTTTCGCACCATCCCCTCGCCCTTCTTGCACTACGCCGTCACCGCCGTGGTGACGCTGGCGGGGCTAGCCGCTTACTACGGGATAACGCTCGTCCTGTTGTCCTATGCCACCGCCCCCAAATAGGGCTTACGAGCGGACAGGGGGTCGCCGGATTGCCTGCAACACGGATCGTTTCAGGGCTTGCTCTGCCGCGTTGCGGAGTACACCCACCAGATCAGCGGCACCTGTAGCGGCAGCCGCAGCCAGCCCCAGAGGGGCGCAATCTGTGTTTCGCCGAAGGTCGCGCCGCGTCGGGCGATCTCGATATTGGCGGGGAAGACGGCCAGAAGCAGAGCGATCAGGCCCCACCCTGCCCAGCGCCGCGCTGGCTGCCCCAAAAGGACGCCCACGCCGCCCACGATCTCGCACACCCCGCTGGCCGCGACCAGGGCGCGTGGATTGGGCAGATACGGCGGCATCACCGAAACATACGCGCGGGGTGCGACGAAGTGCATCACCCCCGCAAACACGAAGACCGCGGCGAGAAGACCACGCGACACCAGCAGCCTCTGAGGGTTTCCCGCATCGTTTTCGGTCATGCTATACTGTACGGTGTGGCGGCCCGCCCGTCACGTGAATCTTTTTCCACCCCTATGAGGAGATGCTTTCGCCTTATGGCCCTGACCCCCGAGGATGTCCGCAGCGTGGGCAGCCTCGCTCGACTCGCGCTGACGGACAACGAGACCGAGCGGTTCACCCACCATCTGAACGGTCTTCTGGAGCAGTTCGCGCGCCTGCAGGAACTGGATACCGAGGGTGTCCCGCCAACCTCCCACGCGGTTCCGGTCGCCGCGGCGCTCCGCGAGGATCTCGTGCGTCCGTCGCTGCCCCGTGAAGCGGTGATCGCGATGGGGCCGCAGGTGGATGAAGATCTGGGCGGTTTTATTGTGCCGCAGGTGCTGGGGGAGTAGGGAGATATGGCGGAACTGTACGAATTAACCGCCGCGGATCTCGCGGCCAAGATCGCGTCTCGCGAGGTCAGCGCACGCGAGGTGACCGAGGCGTTCCTGGCGCGGATCACGGTCGCTGAGCCGTCGGTACATGCCTTTCTGACAGTCACACCCGAATTGGCGCGGGCGCAGGCAGACGCGATAGATACCCGTCTCGCAGCGGGCGAGTCTCTGGGGCCGCTTGCGGGGGTTCCGGTCGCGCTTAAGGACAACCTCTGCACAGCGGGGATCGAAACCACCTGTGCCTCGCAGATCCTGCGCGGTTTCGTGCCGCCCTACAGCGCCACGGTCGCGGAGAAGCTACAGGACTCCGGGGTTGTTTTGCTGGGCAAGACCAATCTTGATGAGTTCGCGATGGGATCCTCCACGGAGAATAGCGGCTTCTTCACCACGGGGAACCCCTGGAATCCCGACAGGGTGCCCGGCGGATCCTCGGGCGGGTCGGCGGCGGCGGTAGCGGCGGGCGAAGCGCCACTCTCGCTCGGCTCGGATACCGGCGGCTCCATCCGCCAGCCCGCCGCATTCTGCGGTCTGGTCGGTATCAAGCCGACCTACGGGCGCGTGTCCCGGTATGGACTGGTCGCGTTCGCCTCCTCCCTGGATCAGATCGGACCGTTCGCGCACACCGTCGAGGATGCCGCCCTGCTTCTGACCGCGATCTCCGGTCACGATGAGCGTGATTCGACTTCCGTCCCGCGCCCGGTTCCAGATTATGTCCAAGCGCTGACCGGTCATGTGGAGGGGCTGCGCATCGGGATCCCCGCCGAATACTTCGCGGAAGGGATCTCACCAGAGGTCCGTGCCGCCGTGATGTCGGCGGTGGGCGTTCTGCGCGGTCTGGGCGCGGTCGTGGACGAGGTTTCCCTGCCTTACACCGACTACGCGCTCGCCGCCTACTACATCGTCGCACCCGCCGAGGCATCCTCGAATCTGGCCCGGTACGATGGTGTCCGCTACGGCATGCGCACGGCCCGGTCTTCGAATCACATCGAACTGTTCGAGCGGACCCGCGAGGAGGGATTCGGGGCTGAGGTCAAGCAGCGGATTCTGACCGGCACCTACGCGCTCTCCCACGGCTATTATGATGCGTTCTACCTGAAGGCGCAGAAGGTTCGGACCCTGCTTCAGCGAGATTTTGCCGCCGCCTTCGAGAGATTCGATCTGTTGGTCACCCCGACCACCCCGACCACCGCGTTCGGGATCGGCGAGAAATCCAATGACCCGCTGGCGATGAAGCTTTCCGACATCTGCACGATCCCCGCCAACATGGCGGGGATTCCCGCTCTGTCGCAGTGCTGCGGCTTCGACACCGATGGTCTACCGGTCGGCATGCAGCTAATGGGACCGGCCTTTTCCGAGGAGACGCTGCTGCGCGCCGCCCACGCCTACGAAGCCGCCACCGACTGGCACATGCGCCGCCCGAATCTCTAGATGCGACAAACTTTTCAGCAGGAGGAAGCGGAGCAGATTCTTCGGGAGGCAGTGCGCCGCGAGGTGCAGCAGGCCCCCGTAGCCTCTGGCATGTCGGCGGTGTCTCACGAACGGCTGCTGGCGATGGCGGGAGAACTGGGTATCTCCCCCGACGCACTGGAGGCGGTTCTTCGGGACCGCGCGATGCAGGCGCAACGCGAGCAGGAAGAGGCGACGACACAGCAACTTCGACGGGAGTTTATCACGCAGCGGCGGGCGGGCTTTCTGCCACACCTTTATACCTTTGTCGGCGTGATGGCTCTGTTGCTCGCGATCAATCTGATGACCACGCCAGGATACGCATGGTTTCTCTGGCCCCTGCTGGTCTGGGGGTTGGGGCTTTACCTTCACGCCGTCACCGCGCTTCCCACCCGAGGGCCAAACTTCGATCAGGGGTTCTCCGCGTGGACAGAGCGGCGGAAAAAGAGACAGGATAAAGAAGCAAAAAGGCAGGCGGAAGCGGCCATTCGAACCCGGGGAGAAACGGCGCGGCGGGCCGCCGAAACCGAACTCGATGAATAACGGCGGGCTGCCCAGGTTTGAACGCTCGTCAGTTTGCGGTAGGAGTTTCGGGTGAGAGTGCGCATCGCGGGTGTTCCGTGGGTGAACTGCCTCTCAACGAAAGTATTAACCGGAACATGAAATCACCGACCTGCCGAGCTATTTCTTCCACGCTGACGATTGCGGCGCTGAGTGCCGTTGCGGCGCTGCCCGCAGCCGCACAGAACATCAACGTGACAGTAGATGGGGATGTCGTCTCGTTTGCCGGGCAGCAGCCCGTGCAGCGTTTCGGGAGCGTGCTGGTTCCCCTGCGCGGCGTCTTCGAGAAGCTGGGCGCGACCGTCGCTTACGACGGCGCGACCAAGACGATCCTCGCCCTCAAGGGCAGCACCTCGGTCCAGCTCCAGATCGGCGGCACGGCGGCTCAGGTAAACGGCCAGGCCAGAACGCTTTCGTCTCCCGCTCAGGCAGTGAACGGCACGACCCTTGTCCCGCTTCGCTTCGTCTCCGAGGCACTGGGTGCGGAGGTCAAATGGAGCGCGGCAAGCCGGACCGTGGTCATTGCGACTATCAGAGGGGGCACAAGAGGTAGTGGAGATAGTGCCCCTGCCGCGCCGGGGTCCTCCCCGGTGGAGATCACCTCGCTGACCCACAGCGCGACCCGCGCACTGCGAGCCGGCGACAGCTTGACCGTGACGCTCCAGGGGACACCGGGGGGGGCCGCGACCCTGAATGTGCCGGGTATTGATGCCGCCCGAAATGTCCCACTCAGCGAGACGACACCGGGCACGTACGTTGGGTCATTCACAGTTCCCCGAGGAATCAATAGCAAGGGAGCCTCCCTGCTCGCGACGCTGAAAAAGGGTGGCGCGACCTCGCCGACGTTCCAGTCTGGGCAGCCACTGATAGTAGATACGGTCGGCCCGACGCTTACCAGCCTGTCGCCTGCGCCCAATGCGACCCTGGCACCAGGAAAGCCACTTATTTATGGCACTTTCTCCGATGCAGGCGAGGGAGTCGCGACCGGCGGGGCGAGGCTGCTGGTCAACGGCAAGGATGTGACCGATCAGGCCACCATCACCGAAGCGTTCTTCTCGTATAGGCCTGATACAGATCTGCCTAACGGCAAAAATACGGCGGTCGCGATTGTGCAGGACGATGCCGGAAACGAGACGCGCCGGGAGTGGGGGTTCACGCTCAGCCCCTCCGAGGCGTTGATCAAAGAATTGACCTTCTCACCGGACACCAAAACCCTGGAGCCGGGCGATGAACTGACGGTGACGGTAACCGCGCAGCCAGGCGGGAAGGCGCGATTCGCGCTTGGTGGAGCAGTGACTGACCGAGTGCTGAACGAAGGGGCGGCGGGGGTCTACACGGGCACCTACACCGTGCGGAAGGGCGACTCGCTAGCGCAGGCTCCCATCACGGTTACGTTCACCTCCGCATCGGGGCGCACCGTGACACAGTCCGCGAACCAATCGGTCACCATCGCGGCAGGAGCGCCGGATAAGCCGACGATCACCAGCCCGCAGCCTGGAACGCCGGTCGGAGGGGACACCATCACGCTCGCGGGGAAGGCCAAGCCCAATGCGACCGTTCGTTACCATCTACGCTACGAAGGTACGCTGATCATCATCCCCGCCAGTGGCACGGTGACTGAGGGCGAAGTAAAGGCGGATGCCCAGGGTAACTGGAGCGTACCCAATATCAAGCTGTCCTCCCCATCCGGTGTCCGCAGCCTGACATACACGGCCTCCGTCGAGGCCATCGGCGCCGCGGGCGAGGTCTCTGAGACGAGTTCAGTAGCCTTTCAGAAGTAAGCGGCGATTCCAGCGGGTAGAATAAAGCCGATGCAGCCACCGCAACTTCCCCGCTCTGAGTCCGCGATGACCGACCCTGAATCTGAAAAGCGCCCCACCCGCCAGGTCCAGGGCGAGGCGGGATGGGGGCGCACGACCATGTCCACCTTCTACCACTGGTTCGATGCGGTGGAAAGTAAAGAGGCAGGACTGCCCCGCCGCAGCATCTGCGCGATGCTCACCGGTTACCGAGGCGATACTGTCGCAGCGATCAAGCGATGGGAGAGTGATCCATCGGTATGCGAGATCTGCTCGGATATCCTCAAGGCGCGCGCCAAAGGAAAGATCTCGCCGAACCACCCCGCCCGAACGATCGCCATCGTGCCGGTCGGCCTGCCCGACCGGGTTCTGACGTTCTTCCGGGCTGCCTCGGCGCGCGGCGAGAATGGCCCGCCGTTTCAGCAGACGCTCACCGAGTTCCGCGCCGACGGCGTAAGTAAACAGTTTCTCCAGGCACTGCTGCGCTACGACGCCCTGCGTCGCGGTCGTCCCTGGAACAAGGCGCTGCGCTGGGGCGACATCGAACTCGATGAACTGCGCGAGGTGGACGGGACGGTGCGGGTGCGCCTGGTCCGCGAGCCGATTCTATAAGACGCACCCTCCCCACCTCAGGGCTTCTTGCCCCCCAGGAGAGTCTCGATCTCCGCCAGCTCTTCGAGCGACAGTTTGACGCCCGATGCTTTTGCGTTCTCGCGCACCTGCTCTGGTCGGGTCGCGCCGATGATCGGGGCGGCCATCGGCACCTGATGCAGCAGCCAGGCAAGGGCAAGCTGCGACAGACTTAGCTCACGGGCGCGGGCGAACTCACCAAGCGCCTTCAAGGTTGGCAGATGCTCCTGGAGCCGCTTCAGCAGCCCCTCGTTTCCTTCGGCACGCGCTCCTGTGGGCACCTCTCCGCTGAGATACTTCTCCGACAAAAGCCCCTGGGCAAGCGGAGAGTAGGGAATCAGCCCCAGCCCCTCTCTGGCGCAGCGGGGATTAGCCCGCTCCTCGGTTCCTCGCACCAGCATGCTGTAGTTGTTCTGCAACGAGATCGCCCGGTTTAGCCCCAGGGACTCCGAAAGGCGGGCGTTTTCCGCGATCATCTCGGCATCGTAATTGCTCCAGCCGAAGTAGCGGATCTTGCCCGCCTTTACCAGTTCGTCGAGCGCGCGCAGCGTCTCCTCAGCAGGCGTATCACGGTCCGGGCCATGGATCTGATATAGGTCTAGGTAGTCGGTCTGCAGACGCCGCAGGCTGTCGTGGCAGGCATCCATGATATGCTTACGCCCCGCGCCCTCGCCGTTCGGCCCGGGCCACATCCGCCAGCGGCACTTGGTCGCAATGGTCAGTGTCCGTCGGTCTTTGCCCTGCATCCAGCGTCCCATGACTTCCTCTGCCTTGCCGCCCGCGTACACATCGGCGGTATCGAAGAAGTCAATGCCTTCGTCCAGGGCGGCATCCAGAACCGCGAACGTTTCCTCGTCGGGAATGCGCCCGCCGAAGTTGATCCATGCCCCCAGGCAGATCTCGGAAACCGTGAGGCCGGAGCGGCCCAGTCGTCGGTAGTTCATAACGGCTTTGTCCTTCTGTTGATTCAGAGTATTCCATCAGCTATGTCTTTGTCGCCGCCCGGAAGCCGGGGAGACTCTGATCCGCATCTCTCGCTTCTCGATTCCCTCACTTCTCGCCCATCGCGCGGGGGATGGCGTTTTCGTAGGCGTCGCGCAGGGCGGAGAGCGGCAGATCCAGCAGCCCGGCAGCGTCGAAGCGGTTATTATCTTTTACCTGACCGATGAAGACAGATTCGATGCCTGCGTCCTCGGCAAGATCCAGCAGGGCTTCCTGGTTTGTGCCGGGGGTGACCGAGACGACAATACGCGAGGCAGCTTCGCCGAAGAGGATCGCGGACCACGGCTGGTCTCCCTGGTCGGTGGCGAAGTCGGTGACGGAGAAGCGCACCTCGGCCCCTTTGTTTCCCGCCAAACAGGATTCGGCAAGCGCGACCGCCGCCCCGCCTTCGGAGCAATCGTGCGCGGACCGGAGCAGGTCACCGGCAATCGCGCGGCGGACCACCGACTGCACCGCAGCCTCAGCAGCAAGGTCGAGGCGCGGGGGACGACCCTCGTCGCGCCCGTGGATCAGGCTCAGGTATTCGCTGCCGCCGATTCCGGTCTCGTTTTCCCAGGCTCGCGGGCGCAGTAGGTAGATCAGGTCACCGTCGCTTTGGAACCCCTGCCCCAGCGGGGTGACCCCCTCATCAAAGACTCCGACCATGCCGACGGTCGGGGTCGGGTAGATCGCGCCCTCCGGGGTCTCGTTGTAGAACGAGACGTTGCCGCTGACGACCTTGGTGCCCAGCGCGTCGCAGGCCTGAGCCATGCCCTCGACCGCGCGCCGGAACTGCCAGAAGCCTTCTGGCTTTTCCGGCGACGGGAAGTTCAAACAGTCGGTGACCGCCTTGGGGGTCGCGCCGACACAGGACAGGTTACGGGCGGCCTCCGCGACCGCGATCTGCGCGCCGACAAACGGGTCGAGATAGCAGAAGCGCGGGTTGCAGTCCGTTGTCGCGGCGATCCTTCTGCCGCCCGCCTCGCGGACAGACAGGACAGCGGCATCGCCGCGTCCCGGCAACATCTCGGTCTGAGTCTGCACCATGGTGTCGTACTGCTCCCACACCCACCGTTTCGAGGCGATAGAGGGTGCCGCGAGCAGCTTCAGCAAAACCGCGTTGTAATCGTCGGGTTCCGCAAGGCCAGTGAGATCGGCGTTCTGGACACGGGTGATGTACCCCGGCTCGGCGGCGTCCAGGAAGTAGGTCGGGCAGTCGTCAGCGAGTGATTTTGCGGGAACGTCGGCAGCAACAGTCTCCCCTTCTTTGATGACCACGCGGCCTGTGTCGGTCACAAAGCCGATGTAAGCTGCCTGCAGGCCCCACTTGTGAAAAATGGCGGCAACCTCGTCTTCGCGGCCCTGCGCAACCACGGCGAGCATTCGTTCCTGCGATTCGCTCAGCATCACCTCGTAGGGGGTCATGTCGGTTTCGCGGCGTGGCACCAGGAGCACATCAATCTCCATACCGACGCTTCCCTTGGCGGCCATCTCGCAGGTCCCACAGGTCAGGCCCGCCGCCCCCATATCCTGGATCCCGACGATGTGCCCGGTTTGGAGCGCTTCCAGAGTCGCCTCGATCAGCAACTTTTCCGTGAAGGGGTCCCCTACCTGGACATTGGGCCGCCGGGCCTCCGACTCCTCGGTCAGTTCTACGGAAGCGAAGGTCGCCCCGTGAATACCGTCACGCCCTGTCGCCGACCCGACATACAGCACCGGGTTTCGGATCCCCGCCGCCGCCGCTGTCGTGACGCCATCCAGCCTTACCACACCGATAGACATCGCGTTGACCAGCGGATTCCCGTTGTAACACGGGTGAAAATAGATCTCACCCCCCACTGTTGGGACGCCAACGCAGTTGCCGTAGTCGCCGACCCCCTTCACGACATGCTCGAAGAGGTAGCGGTTCCGGGTGACCTGGGCATCATCGCCGGTGATCGGTCCAAAGCGCAGCGAATTCAGATTCGCGATAGGCCGCGCGCCCATGGTGAAGATGTCGCGAAGGATGCCGCCGACCCCTGTCGCCGCCCCCTGGTACGGCTCCACCGCTGAGGGGTGATTGTGCGACTCCATTTTGAAGACGATGCCGTAGCCCGAATCGCCGAGTGGGACCACGCCCGCATTTTCGAGCGCGCCGGACTCCTGCGCCTTCTTGTATTCCGCAAACAGCTTGAGCACGGGCCGCGAATACTTGTAGCCACAATGCTCGCTCCACATCACCGAATACATCCCGATCTCGGTATAGCTGGGTTCGCGGCCCAGCGTCTCCACGATCAGCGCGTACTCACTGTCAATCAGTCCCATCTCGCGGTAAACAGAGGGGTCAATAGCGGGTCTGGTCAGCGCGTCTGGCAAAGCGGCAAATTCTCCTCAAAGAAGCTGGAAAAGGCACAAACGCCTTATCCCCTCCCATTCTACCGTGGCACCGACTGTCTGCTCGCCCGCCGACGCCACCTGGCGAACCGTCTTCTGCCTCCCGTTCGGGAGCGGCCTTTGGCGGGATTGCGGGATTGTGGAGACTAGCGACCCTTGGCGTGTTTATCGGCCCAGTCGAACATTTCGGCGAGAACGTGAAGGACGGACTCGCGGGCGCGGTAGCCGTGCGATTCGTGGGGCAGGAGGACCAGGCGGGCGGTCGCGCCGGTTCCCTGGAGGGCCTGGTACATTCGCTCGGACTGGACCGTGAAGGTGCCGGGGTTGTTGTCGGCCTGACCGTGGATCAGCAGCAGCGGATCTTTGATCTTGTCCGCGTGGGTGAACGGCGACAGGTTGATGTAGATGTCCGTGGCCTCCCAAAAGGAGCGGCGCTCACTTTGAAAGCCCCAGGGGGTCAGGGTCCGGTTGTACGCCCCGGACCGCGCGATCCCCGCCGCGAACAGACCGGGTGCATGGGCCAGCAGATTCGCGGTCATAAACGCGCCGTAGCTGTGACCCGCGACTACGACTCGTGCCGGGTCAATGATGCCGCGCGCGTGGAGGGCGTCCACGGCGGCTTTCGCCGCGCCGACGATCTGCTCGACAAAGGTGTCGTTCGCGGTTTCGGGATCGCCGACTACGGGCATGGTCGCGTCGTTGAGGACCGCGTAGCCCTGCGTCACGAACCAGAGCGGGGACGTTCCCGCAAGCCGCGTGAAGGTCTGTGTGGACCCACGCACCTGACCGGCAGTCGCGGCATCGCTGTATTCTTCGGGGTAGGCCCAGAGCAGCAGTGGCAGCCGCCTGCCCGACGATGGGTCGTAATCCGGCGGCAGATACAGCGTACCGGAAAGCGGGACCCCGTCGAGTTCCCGTTCGTACTTGAACAGTTCCTTCTTCAGGCCGGTGAGCTGCGGGTGTGGGTCCGGAAAGTGGGTCAGCGCACGGCGCAGACCGGTCGCACGGTCGTGGACAAAGTAGTTCGCGGGCCGGGCTGGGGTTTGAAAGCTGACTAAAAAGGTCTTTCGCTCCTCGCCTCGCCCATCCCCCGTGAAGGCGATGAAACTTTCGTAGCTTGCGTCGTCGCACTCGAAAAGCCGCTCTTTCGCATGGGTATCGAGGCTGAAGGCGTCCAGAAAAGGTCGGTCGCCTTCCGGGGTCGCGCCCCGGCCCGACAGGTAGATAAGGTCACCATCCTGAAGGATGCTCCGCTCGCCGTTGGGCTTGATCGAATAGATCGGGGAGCCGGGGTCGTTGTAGGCGTCGTTGACCGACAGGTCAAAGAGAACGTGACCGGTATCTTCCGGCTGGGATAAGTTCAGGCGGCGCGTCGTGCGCCAGCGGCGGTCCCGGTCGTACTCCGTGAGCAGAACGTGGTCTTCGGTCTGCAGCCAGTCCCATCCCGCAAACCGGTGCGTGATGCGAAGCAGTTCGCGCGGCTCGCCTTCAAAGGGGGCGGGGAGCGTCCAGATCCTATCCCGGTGCGTCACTTTGGCGAGCGGATCGCCGCCATCCAGAGCTTCTACCCAGAGCAGCGTCGCGGGTTTCTTCTCCTGCCAGGTGACACCGCGCGGCCCCAGCGGAACCCCCTGCTGTGGCACTTCATCGGAGACGGGCAGATCGGCGACCGTGTGGACCAGTGCGCCGGTCGCGCCGTCCCAGATCTCGACCCGGCGGGCAAAATATGAGTAGGGGACTCGGTAGGAGAACGGGCGGTGAAGACGGGTGACCAGCAGATGGTTCTCGTCAGGCGAGGTGCGCGTGCCGAGCAGCAGGCACGGATCGCCGAGCAGGAAGATTTCTCCCGTCTCGCAATCCAAGCGGGCAAGCTGCGAGGTGGCGTAGTACTCGAACAGATCCTCGTCGTGGGGGCTTGCCAGAAGGTCCTGGAAGGTCGAGGCGCGGGTTTTTTTGCCGACCGTCTCGCTGACTACGGGGCCGACCGGCACCAGAGCGGCGGCGGGAGCCGGTCCGCGCCCTTCGGGCCGAAGGGTGACCAGCAGGTGACGGCTGTCGTCCAGCCACAGCATCGGCCCGGCGAGAATATCCGCGACGATCGGCCCCAGCAGCCGCCGACACGAGGCCGCCTCCGCCTCCCCGACCCACAGCTCGACGCCCGTTTCGGTATCGCGCGTGAACGCGAACCGCTTGCCATCAATAGTCCAGTTCGGGACGCCGATCCGTGCATCGCCTGGCAGGCCGGTGATCGGCGTTGTCGTGCCATCCTCCACGCGGAGAATCGAAAGGCCCGTGTATTCGGTCACTCGCTGCGTCGCGTGGATCGTCGGGTCAATGCGAAGCCCGGCGAGCTTCAGATAGGGGCGGGCCAGCAGGGCGATCGAGGGGTACGGGCGGTAGTCCACCAGCAGCATTGCGGCACGGTCCGGCGAGAGCACGGCGAACGGCGTCGGCATCGCGTCGAGGATCTCCACGACTTCGGGGGGCGGCAGGCGGTAGCCGTCATTTTCGTCCTGAGCCGGGCTTGAGGAGCTTTGGGAAGAGTTCATATCTCATTTTAGCACGGCCTTTTCCGCAGCTATCCCCCCAGCGTGATCCGCGTGACGACCGACGATTTCTCGTCCCAGACCAGGGAGACTTGTTCCGGCCAATTGCCTTCCGTCTCGACGAGAACCAGAACGTTCTCCCCGACCAGGAGCCAGGGTTCTGGAGCATAGTAATCCCGCTGCGGCCCTGCGTCCTGCCAGTAACGGCCCAGGTTGCGCCCGTTCAGCCATAGCACGCCCTTGCCCATGCCATCCAGGCGAACCAGCAGCGGCGTCGCGGTATCGAGGGGAGCATCGAGCCTGAAGGTCGCGCGGTGCCAGCGGATCGGTGCGCCCGGGGCCGTTTCCTCCCCCATGACAGCAGGCGGCATCGGAGCGCCCCCCCACCATCCGCTCTGCTCACCATAAAGGAAGGGCTGAAAGCGCCACCGAGATATCTCTATCTGGTAGCACGCGCCACCGACTGTAAGCGTGACCGGGCCGTAGATCCCTTTCTTTTCGTGTTCCTGCCCCTTGCCGATCTGCCAGTCGCCTTTGATCAATCCTAATCCGTCTGCGAGGACGCAGAGCGTGCTGGTGCCGGACGGTAAAGGGACCTCGAATGAAGCGGTCCAGTCGGTGCGCCGGTCTTCGGGTGGAACCGTGGAAGACCCGATCCGCTCGCCGTTCAGCCAGAGCGTCAAACGGTCGGAGCAGGCGGCGAAGTGAAGGGTGGCATCGCCGCCGTCGGGAGTTTCGACGATGGCTCGGTACCAGCCGTAGGGATTGGAGCCGGTGTGGGGGATCATGTTTCCCTCAGTCTCCAGATCCTCGATCCTTCGCCAGGCCGAGTCATCGAAGGCCGGGTCTGCATAGCTCGGCTCGGCGGTGGTCCGCCACGAAGAGAGCGCTGGCGGGGCGGGACGAGCGGGAGTCTCGACGTTGATCTCGGACAGTAGACCATCGGGGGCTAGAGCATACAGCGTGTGGGACGTGTTCGGGGCGGCCTCAATGACGGCGCTTTCGACCCCGTGCTCGCGCACGTCGTCGGCCCCCAGCAGCACCGGCGCGTTCTCGTCGGTGGGGTGAATCCACGTCCGGCCTGCCATTGCAGGGGAGAGTGCGATCACCTGGGACATTCCCACGAGATACAGGCGCGGTTCGTCGGCGAAGGTGACACGGATCTCCTTTGCCCGCTCGCCGCCCGACCAGAGAACTACCTCACGGTCCTGGCCCGGCTCCCCGTAAACATAGAGGCGGCTACCATCGTGTGGGTCCGGGAGAACGTGCGCGGCGAGAACCGGGGCATCCGACTTGACCAGCCCGGCATACGCGGCAAGATAGCCCGCGCCGGGGCCACCGTAACCGATGGGAACGTCATGGACCCAGGGCAGCAGTTCGCGCGGTGCGAGCGTCACTTCGGGTAAGTACGGCAGGACCGAGCCGGTAACGGTCTCCTCTGCATGGGGGTTGTCAATGAAGACAATGGCGCCACGCTCCTTTGTGGCGGTTTCCGTGACGCGCAGGCCACCGCGGGCGGGAAGGTCCCGGCGATGCTCGCCGGTCAGCAGAATCTCGCGGAACGTCCGCGCCCACAGCGCGACGCGTCGCGCTGCCCGCCACTTGTCCGTCAGCCGTCCGGTTTCGGAGATCGGGGCGTCGTAATCGTAGCTGGTGGTCTGGAGGTACATCGGCGTGTACCCGAAGTTTGTGCCGCCATGGTACACATAATAATTGTAGCCGCAGGCACCCTCGGCGAAGCAGCGCAAACTGGCGTATTCGATGTCGGCGGCGCTCCGCGTGTGGTGAGGCTGACCCCAGGAGTCGTACCACGCGGTCCAGAACTCGGTGGAGAACAGCGGCTTATCGGGGAAGGTCTCGCGGAACTGGGGCATGAGGTCGCCGGGATTGTGCGAGTTGACCCCCTCCACGGTCCCGGAGCAGTAACCCGCACAGGAGAGCAGCGGAACCTCGATCCCCCGGCGCAGCAGACCATCCCGGACATAGTGCTGGTAATCGTCGTCCACCAGCATGTCGCTGCCGCGCGTCGCTCTGAGGTTCGCATACTCATTTTCTACCTGCACCAACACTACGCCCCCGCCTCTCGTCCATTGGTGCCGCGCGATAATCGGTGTCACCGCATCAAAGTAGCGGTCTACAGCGGCGAGATACGGTGCGTTCATGGTGCGAAACTCGATACCGGGGACTGTCTGCAGCCACGCCGGGAAGCCGCCGTAGTCCCATTCCGCACAGATATACGGTCCGGGCCGCACGATAACATACATTCCCTGCCGCTCGCACTCCGTGATAAAGGCATCGAGGTCTCTGTCGCCGTCCCAGTCGAAGACACCGGGCGTCGGCTCGTGGAGGTTCCAGGCGACGTATGTCTCGATCGTGTTCATGCCTCCGCGCTTCGCCCTGGCGATCCGATCCGCCCAGAGACGGTGGGGGACCCGGAAATAATGGATGCACGCGGACAGGAACAGTTCCGGCTCCCCGTTGATCACAAAGGCGCGCGAGTTATAGCTCACTGTTCGGGCGGCGGGGTCGGAAAGGGAAGTGGGGCTGGACATACGGGGACCATTGCTCCTGGAAAGTGCGTGGTAGGTGTCCTCAGTATAAGCCAATCGGTTTTGCCGGGGCAAGGGAGCGGCGGTCCAGATGTCACGCCGCCCCCGCTGCCTCGCGTTTAAACCAGTGCTGGTATCTATAATTACCAGATGCCGGCACTGATAAGGAGTCCGAAAAATGATCACAGTTGGTTTGAAGAATCCATCGCCGGGCAGACGACTCGCTACGCTCGCTGCTGCAGGCTTTATCCTGGCAGCAGGCCTTCTCTTCACCCCCTCCGCACAGGCGGCCCACGACGGGGGCGACCGCGGCGCACCACGCTCCTGGCGCCCTTCCCCACCGAGGCTGGTGCGCCAGAGTTCCTGGCTGCCACTCGGTCCGCAGAGGCAATGGGAGCGGGATAACCGGGACCGACGCGAAGATGTCCGGGACCGGCGGGAGGACTATCGGGATCGCCGGGAGGATTACCGGGATTGTCGCGAGGACCGATGGGACGCCCGGCGCGATGGGGGCCGCCGGGACCGAATCGAAGACCGGCGCGACCGACGCGAAGACAAACGGGATCGCAAAGAGGATCGGCGCGACCGCAAGGAGGATCGGCGCGACCGGCGTCGCTAAGTTCCAGCACCCAGCCTGACAACGGGACCAGCGGCGGGTGAGAGGTGTCTCTGTATCTCACCCGCCGCTGCCTCTTAGTGGGAGCGTCGGCGCCGCGTAAGGCCGGTCATTCCTATTCCCACTCCGAAAAACAGCAGGGCGGCGGTGGAGGGTTCGGGAGCCGCGACGCTTGCGGGGGGCAGGGCGACCGCGATGCTGTAGACGCTCTCTCCCCCGATCGCGCCGATCGCGGTCGCGGCCCCGGTCACGAGATCAATGGTGAAAAGACGACTGGGGGTTCGAGGGTCGAAACTGGGATTCAAGGCGGCGTACGCAGTCGAGGTGCCGTCGCTTCCGGAGGTGATCGCGAAGCCTGTGAGGAAGTCCGTATTCACCCCGAGCGCGCCAACCGTCGTCAGCGCGCCGCTGCTGGCAGACTCTATCCGCACCAGCGTGTTCCGCAGGTAATCAATTCCGAAAAGTGTCGTGGTCGCGGGAGCGAAGGCGATGTCAATCAGCAGCGGGAACTGCCCTCCAAATCGGTCCCCTGCCGCATAGCGGAGATCCGCCTCAACCACGGTCAGGTTGTTTTCCACGCTGACCGTCCGATTCTCTCCGATGTCTGACGTTACCCGCAATCGGTCTGAATCCGGCTCGAAATCCATCCCAACGTGAGCGGTCCCAGTCCCTGGCTCGGAAGATGCGACCGGGGTCACGGCTGCCGTGCTGGTGTCAATCGTGTAAATGACATCTGGGCCATCCCCAAACCGGGTCTCGTAGCCGTATAACAGACCATCCGAAGGACGGAATGAGAGGGTGCTGAGGAAGGCGTTCGGGGTGCCGATCGTGGTGACAACCCCTGGTGTGCGGGCATCAAAGCGGACCAGGGCATCGCCGGAAAGGCCGTAGATCGTCTGCGCGAAGACCGGAGATGCTGTCAACAGAAACATCGTCACGCCTAGAAGCATGGAAGGAATCAATGAGGCATGCATCGGGAGTGAATGTGGGAGGTGTACAGAGCGCATGTGGGTGCGTTTCCTTTCGGGCCGGGGCATTTGCGCTGCTTGCCGGAACAAACCCCGACTGAAGCTGCCCTTACGGGACCCTCCCCACTATAAGTGGAGACACCACCTCGCAACACTGTCTTTAGAACGAAGACAGGTCGGACAATCGCCAGGAAAGGCATCTCACTTAAGTGAGAGCGCTCGTTCTCAGACAGCTATTCCAAGACGGCACTGCCTGGCTTAACTTGCTGTATCTGAAAAACATTCAGCAGAGGTAATCGAGGCAGGAAAACTGGTCTGTAAGCCGGTACTATGAGACAGCAGAATCGCCAGACGCCGCGATCAAGGGCATATTTTGTGTCCTTCATTCCGCGATACTTACCCCGCACGGAGCACCCCCCTGTCACCCCTCCCCCTGAAACGCCTTTTTGCCTGCGTCGGCGTCCTGATCGCGCTCGGCTTGCTTACCCTGGTCTACGCTCATGCTTCCCGCTACTATGGGCTGAACTCGGATTTCGCAGGTGCGATATTGGGAGGGCGTGATTTGGCCCAGGGGAACCTGTTACTTTCTCACTGGCATTTGACGACCGTCAGCTTTTTTACTACGGATACGATTTTCTTCGCCTTCTTTTTGAAATTCCTGCCATTCAGTCCAGGCACTGTCCACAACGTTAACGGTTTCATCTTCGCCCTGGTTGTGATGCTGGCATCGTGGCTTGCCGCGAGACGGAGCGGAAACCATAAACTGGATCTGCTTGGTGCCACCGCCACTTTTGCGGTTGTTGCATTCCCCTCGCAGAGCTTCGGGCCATGCACCCTCTTGGGTCCTATCCACATGGGAACGATGTTATGGATCGTCCTGGCGATGATACTGTTCGATGTTTCTGACAATTCCGCAGTTCCCAAGTCTGAGGACTCTCAGAAGGTACGAGAATTCGCGCTTTCGTGGCTGCCGCTCGCAGCCGCCCTTTTCTGCCTGACGATGGCACTCATCGGCGACGCGTTGACTCTTTACGTTGCGATCCTACCCATAGGCTTCGTCTCGTTCGTATGGCTTCGGCAAGGGAGGAGTCAGCGGGGACGAGAAATGAAAGTTCTGGGTGTTTGCGTCGGCGCTATCGTCTGTACGAAGATTTTTGCGTTTGTGCTTCGTTTCCTGAATGGCTTTCAGTTACCAGCAGGAGGAGTCTCCAACCCCGAGTTTGTGCCGTTTGATAGATTCGGCGAAAACATCCGCTTTTCGCTGGAGGGCTTACTGAATGTGTATAACGCTAATTTTTTCGGTGTGCCCATTGGAGAAGCGGCGCTGCAGATTATGGGTTTTTGTGGCCTCGGTACGATCTTCTACTGCCTGTATCGAGCGACGCGCGCTCTGAGATCACAGCCGCAGGATGGGGGAGGTACGGTTGCCCCGGCCCTGGATCGTGTCTCCGCCGTGCTCTGTTTCGGTATGCTGCTGAACCTAATCTGTTACGCCAGCAGCACAGTGGTGTTGGGAGTTATGACCGTACGATATTTTGTGCCTTTCTTTATCTACGGAGCCATTCTTGTGGGACGGCTCGGAGTCCCCATATGGAGGGCCGGAGACCCCCTGATTCGGCGGGAATGGCTGTTCATTTTTTCGATCGGGGCTTTCGCCTGGTTTTATGTGTTTGCTGCGCGTGCGATCCGCGTTCCGTTGCCACCGCCCTCACCAGAAGCGCAGCTAAGCCGCTGGCTTCAGGACAGGAATCTGACCCAGGGTTACGGCACGTACTGGTCCAGCACCGTGTTGATGGTGGAAAGTCGGGGGAGGGTCCAGGTGAGTCAAGTTATCCTGCGCGATGGCAAAATAGCTCCTTACCTCTGGGGATCGGATGACCGCTGGTACCGGAAACCGGCGCGGTTTGTCGTGATGGAAAGCCCGGACTATGCAGGGGTCAATGAGAAAACCGTGGTGGAAACGTTCGGTCCGCCTGCGGAACGGCACCGAGTTCTCCAGTTTACTATTTTGGTTTGGAACCGAGATATCGCGCCACGCCTGCTGATGACGGAGATTGAGCAGAAAGTGCGTGCCCGTTAATGAGGTCGGAAATAGGGACACTCCCGACCGTTTTCGCAGCACCGGAGGATTAGAGTTGACGGTTCCTTGGAAAAAACGTTTCTTCGTCGGATTGGGGCTTTTCGCCGTATTTGCCGCGCTGCTGCTCGCATATGCGCATGCTTCCCGCTACTACCCGGTTGATTCCGACAACGCCAACGTTCTGCTCTGGGCAAGAGATGTTATCAGCGGCAATCTGCTGCTCTCCGGATGGTACCTTGGCACTGTCAGCTACTACTTCAGCGACATTCTGTTCTTCACACTGGCGCTCTTGGTTCTGCCGTTTAAAGCCAGTACCATCCACAATGTTTATGCGATTCTGTACGCATTGTCGGTCGCCGTATTTACTTGGCTAGCCGGTCGGCGGGGGCCGCAGCGGTGGGATTGGCTGGGAGCATGCGCGGCATTCGCGGTACTCGCCTTCCCTGCGGATTCCATGGGGCGCTACCTTCTGATGGGACCCATGCACATGGCGACGTTTCTCTGGGTCGCGCTCGCCCTGATCGCCCTGGACTTTGCCCCGGTTGATCAGGGCAGCGAACTTTCAGACCCTTCTACAGAGAGAAACTCGACCCGGTCATTGCCTTGGCTACGCCTCGCTCTGGCGTCCCTCTTTCTCTCGCTAGCCTTGATCAGCGATACCATCGTCCTCTACATGGCAGTGGTCCCGATCCTGGTGATTTCGGCGCTGCGCTTGCTGCGACTGCAGGGGAATCGCCGAGTGGAACTTGCAGTGCTGGGAAGCTGCGTGGCAGCGGTCGTCCTCGCCAAGCTTTTTGATGTGTTCGTGACCGCTTCTGGCGGTTTTATTTTGCCGGAGAACGCTGCTAACTTGAAAGCGGCATTTATTGATTTTCCGCATCTAGGCGAGAATATTCAGTATACGCTCCACAGCTTGCTGCTCGTGTTCAACGCCAATTTCTTCGGAATGCCGGTAGGTCTTCCAACAAGTATTCAAATTCTGGGGTTTGTTGGGCTGAGCATCATTGTATACACTGCTTATCGTCTTTTGGGGGCTTTGGTCAGTTCTCTCCGCCCGGAACCAGAAGCAGCATCCCGCCGACAAAATCCGGATCGTATCGCAACTGTGGCCTGTTTAGGCATCCTGATTGATGTTTTCTGTTACGCGATCAGCAACCAAGCGTCGGGTATTGCCTCAATCCGCTACCTTTTGCCGACCCTGCTTTATGGTGGTCTTCTGGTGGGACGATATGGGGTTCCACAGTGGCGTATGATCCGTCATGCGACGCCGCGTCGCGAGTGGGCTGCTGCTTTTTGCCTGGCATGTTTTTCCTGGCTGTATGTCTTCACCTCACGAGCAGTACAGCAGCCGCTGGTAGGACCCTCACCCATGAAGGGCCTGGCTCAATGGCTGCGCGCCCGCGACTTGACGGATGGTTATGGTACGTACTGGGCCGCAAATATCGTCACACTGGAGAGCGGCGGAGCCGTAAGAGTGCGTCCAGTTCTTTCACCAGCCGGCAATATCACGCCGTTTCGCTGGGTCGCCAGAGAGGATTGGTATCATAACCATCGCGCCAACTTCCTGGTGGTTGAATATCCGACCTTCGGCAGTGTAGATGTAAAGAGGGCCACAGAGTGGTTTGGCCCCGCTGCGGAGCGTCATGAAGTATATGGATACACGGTTCTGGTGTGGAATAGAGACATTTCGCCACGCTTGTATCTTGAGCAGGATCCACAAAAACCCTAGACCACAAGCACCGCTTGCTTCTCCGCAGCGTCAGATTTTCATGCCTCATGGCGGAACTGTCAGTCACCGGGACTGTCCCTGTAAGCAGCAGGTTCCTGCCCTGTGTGGGCTTTCAACCGAGAATCAGCGGAGCGGACGGTGAAATGACGGCAGCGGAGACCGCGACAGAAACGACGATAATCTCTGGTGGCGCCCCGGAGAAGCCACAGGGAACGAAGACGAATCGGAAGAAGTTTGGCAAGCCCTCCACGCGGCGGTGGCAGCGGCTGGTGGTACGGCTCCTGCAGTTTGCGGGAGGCCAGTTGCAGCGGATGCCGCGCGACAGGGCACTGCGTTGGGGCTACCGGATCGGCAAGGTGGCGTACCTTGCCGGCGGGAAGCAGCGCCTTTACGCGGACCGGAATCTTCGCCTGGCCCAGTTTCCGACTCACAGCGCAACGGCGCGAGAACGAGATCGCTTGATCCGGCGGGTATTCACCCACTTCGCGAAAACCGCCGTGGACTTCCTGCGCGGCCCCGCGTTGACGGACAATGGTCTTCAGACATTGGTTCGGGTGGAAGATTGGCATCATATGGGCGATGCGATTGCGGCAGGCCATGGGGTCATTCTGCTGACCGCACACCTGGGCAACTGGGAGATGCTGGGGCGTTACCTCATCTCGCGCGGCGCGCGGCTGACCGTGATCGCCCGGGAGCCAGAAGATCCCACTTTCGGTGCCTACCTCCGCGACTTGCGCCAGAGCGCAGGCTTTGTGGTGCGGGATAAAGGGAATGCGGCACGTGACGTTCTGGCGGCCCTGAAGCGCGGCGACGTGGTCGGTATCCTGCCCGACCAGAACAGCGGCGATGTCTTCGCCCCGTTTTTCGGGGTGCCCGCGGGCACCCCGGCGGGGCCGGCGCTGTTCGCGCTTCGCACCGGAGCGCCGATCGTCCCCGGCTACGTGGTTCAGCTTCCCGACGACACATACCTGGCTCGCTTCTTCCCGCCGATCGTCGCTGAAAATACCGGGGACCGCGCTGCTGATGTGCAGCGCATCATGACCGAGGCCAATCACCGATTGGAGGGGCTGGTCCGGGAGTATCCGGATCAGTGGCTCTGGCTGCACAACCGCTGGAAGTCCGCCTTCGAAAGAAAGAACGCCGCTCGTGCCTGGGCCGGGGGGACCGAGGACGCGGATTCCGGGGCATACCGAGAGGCCTTGATGCGGTGGCAGCCGCAGACCGACAAGTAGCACAAATTGTTTGTAAAGTTTGTGCGGCATTTTCGGCTTAGGGTATACTTCGAGTGTGCGTTTCGCGGAGGTGTCCCTCCTTTCGCGGGTATCAAGCGGCAGCCAGCAGCAGGAGTGCTCTTGTGTAGAAAAGCAGCCCACTCTGCTCTCCGGTTCTTGGTTTACTCACGCGCCTATCCAGGGAACGTCATCCCGGCAGGGGGATTGACAGCGCGCCCATTCGTAGTTTTGAGGGGTTCGGGGAGAGCAGCAGCAGATGATGAGAATCTATGTAGGGGGTCTGCCCTACAGCACGACATCAGATCAGCTTCAGGATCTGTTTGGCGAAGTCGGCGAGGTGACCAATGCCAGCGTAATCGAAGACAAGTACTCCGGTCAGAGCCGTGGCTTCGGCTTCGTGGAGATGTCCAACCCGGACGAGGCCCGCGAGGCGATTGCCAAGTTTAACGGGTATTCCCTGGGTGGCCGCGCCCTGACGGTGAACGAAGCGAAACCCCGCGAAGAGGGTGGTGGTGGTCGCGCAGGCCGTGCTGGCCAGCGACGCCGCGATGCTCGCGAACAAGGACCACTGGCTGGTGCGCGAAACTATCGGTGCGCTGCGCCGCACGCTGGCGCGGCTCGACGTGTCATCGCGGAGCCTGTTCGCGCTGGTCGAGTCGGGCTCCTGCT
>JACMJB010000037.1 GCA_014380815.1 Armatimonadota bacterium | reverse complement strand
TACTATTTCACGGGGCAGGTGAAGCGTTACGCCATTGACGCCAAAGACACGGGAATAATGCGTCTCGTCTATCTTGCGGACTATATCAAGAAGAACACCCCGATCTCCCCGACCCCGGACGGACGCATCAAACTGGTCGGCGGCTCTGCCTACGACGGGGCATAGGCCTCTGTCGGCCCTCCGGCTGAGCACTTGCGGCATGACTTGCCTCCCGCGCGCCGACTCTGGCATAATGGAAAGGCAACGTCAACCAAAAAATCACCCTTTTTCTCGCCACTGGGAGGAAAGGGGTGCAAGGAAGCTATTATGCGTAAAAAAGTCACAATTATCGGGGCCGGATTTGTCGGCTCGACCTGTGCCCACTGGATCGCGAGCAAGGAACTCGCCGATGTGGTGCTGGTGGACATCGCCGAGGGTATCCCGCAGGGCAAGGGCCTGGACCTCCTCGAAGCCGGACCTATCGAAGGCTTCGATGTCAATATCACCGGCACCAATAGTTACGAGGAGACCGCAAGCAGTGATGTCGTGATCCTGACCAGCGGCGCGCCGCGCAAGCCCGGCATGTCCCGCGAGGACCTGCTCGCCATCAACGCCGACATCACGGCGGGAAATATCGAAAAGGTCGTCAAGACCAGCCCGAACGCGCACATCATCATCGTCAACAACCCGATGGATACGATGGCTTATCTCGCCTATAAGGTTTCCGGCTTCCCAAAGAATCGTGTCATGGGCCAGGGCGGGATTCTGGACTGCGGACGCTACCGCACCTTCATCGCGCAGGAGGCCGGGGTCAGCGTCGAAGATGTTTCCGCGATCCTGATGGGCGGTCATGGTGACGAGATGGTGCCCCTGCCGCGCTATACCACCATCGGCGGTATCCCTGTTACCGAGTTCATTCCCGAAGACCGGCTGAATGCGATCGTCGAGCGCACCAAAAAGGGCGGCGGCGAGATCGTGGCCCTTCTTAAAACCGGATCGGCCTACTATGCCCCCGCCGCCGCGACAGTCCAGATGGTCGAGGCCATCTTGAAGGACAAGAAGCGCGTCGTTCCCGTCGCCGCGTACCTGGAGGGCGAGTACGGCGTGAGCGGTATATTGTTCGGTGTCCCGGTAGTGCTGGGCGCGGGCGGTGTCGAGAAGATACTCGAACTCCCGCTCACCGAGGCCGAAAAGGCGGGCGTCGCCAAGTCCGCCGCGCTGGTCAAGGACAGTATCGCCGCGCTGCCCGAAAAGTACCGAAACCTGTAGTGTCGCCGCGAAGGCCGGGCCTTCGCGGTCCGGGTCTGGCTCGCCTGCCGTGTAAAACAGCACTGCTCTCATCTGCGTTGCAATCTGCAATCGTTTCGCCGGTTTCGAGGCATTTCCAATGCCTCGAAACCAGTTTGAAAACCCTTTTTCGATACCCTTCTGAGGAAAGTTGAACTATGTCGCTTCGGCTGAATCCGACTGTCCCGTTCCGGTATCTGAGATACACCCTTCTTGCCCTCGGCCTCGCGGTGCAGACCGCGGCGCTGCCTGCTGGCTCGCAGGGCGTCCCTGCCGCGCCGCCCACCCAGGCGGCGCTGACCCCCACCGCACAGGTGACTCACGAACCCATCACGGAGATGAGCGGAATCGTGAAAAGCCGTCGCTATCCGAATGTGTACTGGGTCCACAACGACAGCGGCGATGAGCCGCGCCTTTTTGCCCTTCGTTCCGATGGCACCGTCATCCTGCCCCCTTACTTGAGCGGCGAGTTCTCGGTGGGAGCCGTGCCGGTCGCGGGAAAGAAGCCGTATCCGGGCGTGCAGATTGCTGCTGCTGCGAACTCAGACTGGGAAGACATCGCCCTAGACGGAGACACGCTGTATATCGCCGATACCGGCAACAACGGTAATGCCCGCCGTGACCTCGGTTTGTATGTCGTGGCGGAGCCGAATCCGGAAGCCACCTTTCAGACGCGCCCTCTGAAATGGCTGCCGATCGCCTACCCGGACCAGACCGAATTTCCCGGCACGGACCGCTGGGAGTTCGACTGCGAGGCGCTGTTTATCCACAACGGCAAGCCGTACTTCGTCACCAAGCACCGCGCGCCGGGTAAGATCAACACTGCCGCCGTCAGCGCCAATCTGTACCGTCTGGATACCAGCCACACAGACCGGGTGAATCTGCTCACCAAGGTGGACGGTGCGGCGGACCTCGGGGGCTGGGTGACCTCGGCGAAGCTATCGCCAAACGGCAGAACGCTTGCCGTCCTCTGCCAGGGACCCACCGCCTCCATCTGGCTCTTCGAGACACCCCGCTCCGGCGACCGGTTCCTCTCCAGCAGTGCCCGGCGCCGGATTATCACCGGGGCAAAGCAGTGCGAGGCACTCTGCTTCGATACCGACGATACGCTGGTCGTCACCAACGAACAGCGCGACCTTTTTCGGCTGTCCGTCCGCGACTTCGCGCCCGTCGCCCGCGGCGGGATGCGGTAAAATCGCCTTATGGCAGCCGCCCGTAATCTACGCCTCACGCCGGAGCAATACCTGGACCGGGAACGCAGTGCCAAACACCGAGCGGCTTGTGGCTCAACGGCGCGGGGCAACCTCGCAGATGCTGCCACGCGCCTCGCCCCGCCGTAATCCGGTACCCTTGATCGGCAATCCTCGGCAGGCGGTCTTATACGCCGGGCCGCTGCAAAGGAAACGACCCGGAAAGGTCGCCATCCGCGGTTGCGATCATCCAGGAAAGGGCCTTTCGCGCAGCGAAGGACTGGCGCACCAGGCCGCGATTCGCCACCTGCCGTACCTCCCACTCGACCCGGTCGGGGTAGACGCGAAAGACGCGATAGGAGTTTGGCCACTCGACAAAGGCGGCATTTTGCAGGTGGGTCAGGCCGTCCCGGACATTTACCTCGTCCCAGTGATCGTGGCCGTTCAGGGTGGCGACGACGTGGGGGGCGGCACGAACAAGGTCCAGCAGAGATTCACGGCCCGCCTTGCTCCAGTCTTCCAGGCGGAAACCGCAGTTAGAGACACCGCCCCGGTTGAGGGGGGCGTAATGCCAGACCACGATGGTCGGGGTTTTGCGGTCCTGCTGGAGCGCCGCTTCAAGCCACCGCCGCTTGGCATCGCGTGTCTTTGGATTTGAAATGTTCTCGTCCAGCACCACGAAGCGCAGACCGCCGTGCCGGTAGGTGTAATCTAATGCGCCGGAGGGGAAGTGGCGGGACAAAAGGTCCAGCGCATCGGCGCGGGACTCTGCGTGGTAAACGTCATGATTGCCCAGACAGCCGTAGACGGGTAGTGGCTGGTCCCGAAGCACCGAGGAGAGCAGCGCGAACTCATCGCGGGTCGCCCCTTCGGTCATGTCGCCGCCGTGCTGGACAAAAGAGACCCCCTCTGAAGCCAGCGCTCGCAGCGTGTCGCGCAGGGCAGCAGGAGCCGCCCCGCCCATCTTGATATTCATCCATTCCGACTGACCCACGCGCTGCACGTGGGTGTCCGTGATCAAAGCAAAGCGGCAGAGCGGCGTCTCGACCGCGCGATCCGTGATGGAAAGAGTCAGTGATTGAAACGCCCCCGCCGACCGAAAGTGCGGACCGGCAACGGTGAGGTAATGCCGCCCCGCCGGCAGCAAAAACGGCTCGATCGGAATGCGATCCTCCGGCTCGTTCCCCAGAACGGACGGGGCGGGATCTGTCACCTTTGCCGTTCCCCACGATGCCTGGGTTCGCACCATCGGTGCCCCGATCAGGGTGCTGTCGCACAGCACGTAAGCGCGCAGACCGGGCCGCAGATCCGGGGGTGAGGACAGGGCCAAAGTCCCGCGAACGTATACCGGCGCGGGGGTATTCACCGCAAAAGTAAGCAGTCCGTCCGGCGCGATACCGCGCCGGGTGGTCTCGCCCCTTTCCACTCCCCCCCGGTGCAGGTCGGCGGTGTAGGCGCCCCGCGCGGACTCCAGGCGAAGCTCCGGGCTTCGCCGGGAGAGTTCCCGTGTGTGTCGGTCAGCGGCATCGTGAAGCTTGCGCTCCAGTCCGGGCCAGAGGGCGGACGGCGATGGTTCGCCGTCCGCCCCCACACGGCTCGCCGAATACAGCGCGGCGAACCCACCTAAACCGGCGTGGGTAAGAATCTGCCGCCGCGTAAGTGGCATAGCTGGCATAATAGTTCCTCTCCTCGTGCTGCGTTCTGAATCTCGAACCTTACGAAGCGGTTTACAGCCGGAAGGGATCGCCCCAGATCTTCGTGCCCGCCGCGGCGTTGCCCAGATAGGTGCTGCCGTGAATCCACTTTGCGTGACCGTCGGCGTAGGCCATATTGACCCCTCCGTTGTGAATGGGGTTGGTGCGCCAGGCAATAGTTTTCCGCGCCTCGATGAAGTCACCTTGCCACATCAGCGAGACGCCCAGGGAATCCACCATCACGCCCAGTTCAGCAGGGTAGGTAAACTGATCAATGGTGTGGTTGATGCCAGTAGTCGCGCTCACCCGGTTCGAATAGTGGTTGTTGAGGCCATAGCAGTGCCACTCGATACCCGGTCCCCAGGGCCATGAACCGCCGTACTCCGAGTCCGGGCAGTGGTAGACATCGGTGTTTTTTACATAGGGAAGCAGAAGCATCGGCCAGTAGGCGACATCGGCATACCAGGTGTAATTGGGGATCGAAGCGCCCATCGAGATGGACGTGGGAACGGGGACCCCCTCATAGTCCTGTGCATACATCATCGCGGCTGCCCCAAGCTGCTTCATATTGGAAAGACAGGCGGTCTGACGGGCTTTGGCGCGAGCCTGGGCAAAAACGGGAAACAAAATCGCGGCAAGGATCGCAATAATTGCGATCACTACGAGAAGTTCGATCAGCGTAAAAGCGGCGCGAGTCGAGGGGCGCAGACAGATCATTTTCTTTTTCCTTCTTTTTCCTAGCGTTTCTCAGATCGGGGCGCAGGAACCGCCCCACAAACACCGTCCTGCTTCCGCATTGCCGATATACGACTCTACGGGTATCCAGACCGCATGGCCATCAACGAAAACCAGATTTATCCCGTTCTGATGGGAGGGATACGTGCTGCGGCCCATGCTGTTCATCCCCCCATAGTGCGCGAGGTCGCTGACCGGTCGCGCGATAAAGTCGTCCTCATACAGGAGGCAGACGCCCGCGCTATCCACGAACAGGCCCGCTGCCTCCTGGCGGCCAACCGACGAAAGCTTTCGCGGCGTCAGGCCCAGGTGATTGGGAATCCGCACCGCCACTTGAGCGTTTATCGCATACGTATGCCACTCCATTCCCGGACCGAAGCGCGGCGTCTCGAACGGAGCATCTGGGCACCGAAAGACCTGTCGGTCGCCGCCGCTGACGTAAGGAAGCAGCAGCAGTGGCCAGTAAACGTTGCCTCGATACCAGGTCCTGCCTACCACCTCCCGCCCGACATTAATCGCCGCCGGGGGCGGAAAATCATCATGGTCGCGGGCGTACATCAGCGCCGCCTGTGCCAGATGCCGCAGGTTTTGCTGGCAGGTCTCTTGTTTCCACCGGATCTGCGCTCGTGTCAGGATCGGCAGTAGAAGTGCGGTCAGCATCAGAAGAATCGTCAGAACCACCAGCAGTTCGAGCAACGTGAAGGCGTTTCCGACGCGGCGCTTTAGTGGGCGGCGGAAGCGCCGGATTGCGCGGTCCATGACGGTCCTTTCTTTTTCCAGAATCGCTGCAGGCGATGGTACCGTGCCACGGCCTCGCCGCCGCACACCGCGAGCAGGGACGTGGGCAGGCCATACGCCAGCTGGAGTAACGCGAACCATAGCCCTTCCCGATGGGGCAGCAGCAGCACGCCAGAAAGAACCGCCTGCGGCAGAGTGAAAAGAGACACCTTCAGGGTCGCCGAGACTCCCCGTGCCGGAACCAGAAAGCCCACTGCAAGCCCACTGACCACCGGCGCCGCCAGGTAGATCGCCAGGACGTAAGGGTAGCGTGCCCAATGGTCGCGCGGCGCTCCCGAGAGGCAGTAATGCAGCGAGGCCTGACTGGCGACCGCTGCAAGTCCACACGCAACAAAGGCGATCAGCGGGGCGCTACCGGTGAAGCGCCCAATGCGCCCCCTCTGACGCGCTTCCGCCCGCGCCGCGTCCTCCGTCGCCAGGGCGCCGTTGCTCACCCCGGTTTGCGGACGCCAAGCCTCCACCAGAGATTGCCCGATCTGGAATGGGGATCCGTATTCGAGGAACGCAGTCTCGGCGGCCTCGGTGGGCGACAGACCCTCGTGGGTAAACTCCTCGATCAGCATCTCAAGATGCGAACGGGTCTCGCGCCGGATCTGCTGGCGCTCCGGAAACGGAACCACCCCCAGGAGCGAGGCGCACAGATGATCTAAATAATCCTCCAGCCGTTCCTCGGCGCGACGCATCGCGGCAGCGGCTGTGATGATGTCGTCTTCGCTAGCCTCAGGCGAGCCGTCGGTCCAATACAGGCTCTTTGCTTGCCGCATCGTCGGGTATTCCTATAACCTGGCGCATTGCCTCGACAAACTGCCCCCATACCTCTGAACGACGGGCGAGTTCCGCGAGGCCCTCCTCAGTGATCGTGTAAACACGGCGGGGACGCTCCGTTGCCTCGGTCTCCCACACGCCCGCGATTAGTCCTTCGCCTTCCAGGGCATGCAGGGCCGGATACAGCGTTCCCTGCTTGAACTGCAGGCTGTTATTGGTGCGGCGATTGATCTCCCTTGCGATTCCGTACCCATGCCGCGGACTGTCTCTCAGCACGGCCAGTACCAGTGTCGGCGTGTTTCCACGCAGTAATTCCCGTTCGTCTTTCAAAGCCGTTATCTTAACCCGGTTCTCTTTCTGTCATGACTGATATTCTATGTGACGATGTATTTATACCCTCCCTTTCTTTTCGCGATGTTAAGAACAGATTAAGATTTCGGAGAAGTCTCGCCGACACAAAAACGCAGACGGGCGCGGCACCACAAGTGCCGCGCCCGTCTGCGTTTTTGCGATGCGAAGTT
>JACMJB010000219.1 GCA_014380815.1 Armatimonadota bacterium | reverse complement strand
GGGAGCGTCTCAAGGCGGCGAGCATCCCCGGGTCCGGGGTATCTATCTCTGTGGGACGCGGCCCGCGCCAGTGCAACGTTTCGCGATACTCCAGTTTTCCCGGTGTGATCGTCCGCACGGTCGCCGTATTTTCCAGCAGCAGCGCGGGTAGGGGCCGGACTTTGCCGGGCATTGGGGCGGGGGCCGCGATGGTGTTCTTTCCGGGCGGTCCGGCGGGCTTCGGCTTTGGCATCCGGATCCCAAGGTCGTTGTGGAGCGCCTGTCCGGCCGCCACGGTGCGTGTCGCGGTCACCACCACGCTGGACCTGTCATCGCGGGTGCGCGTCACTGTCCAGCCGCTCCCAGCCGCGCCGGACGGCAGGGCGATCAGTTCTTCCAAACGCGGGCTGATAGACATCTCTGAGGACTCAGAGACGGGTGTCTCGCCACCGGCAGCCGTCTCCCGTGGTGCCGCGGGCGCGGTTCCCTTGTATGTCACGGTGCGCGTCATCGAGCCATCGGGTCGGACTTCGCTGACCGTGCTGACCCGTGCGCAACCCCCCGCCCCCAGAGCGGCGGGCAGAAGCGCGCCGAAAAGCGCGGCGATGCCGCATGGTTTTCTGTTAAGCGGAATCATGCTGCCCTTGATATCGCCGCCCCGGCTGGTCACCCCTATGGCTGCGCGGCAGGGGAGGCAGGAACGATCGGCGAGGTGGGCATCCCCGCCGTCATTGCGGGGGTCACGGCTTTAGGCGCAACCGCGCCGCTCGCGATCAGGGCATCCCGAATCTCGGCGAGCAGCTCTTCCTGGCGGGTGGGCGCAGGGGCGGCCTCGGATGGAACCGGTGCGCGCCGCAGCCGGTTGACGGCCTTCACAATTAGGAAGACCGCGAAGGCAAGGATCGTAAACTGGATGATCTGGTTCAGGAACGAGCCGTACACGACGACCGGTGCGCTTGCCGCCTTCGCTGCCGCCAGGGTGTCGTATACCTGCCCGTCCAGGCTGACAAACCGGCTAGAAAGGTCTTTCAAGTTCCCGCCGCTGGATCTCAGCAGAAAGCCAAGCGGGGGCATCAGCAGATCATTGACCAGAGAATCCACGATCTTCTGGAACGCCGCCCCGATGATCACGCCGACGGCAAGGTCCAGAACATTGCCCTTGATCGCGAACTCTTTAAACTCTTCAAGCAAACTAGCCATGCCGCTTCTCCTGATCTGTCTTATACCCCTGCCTGTAAGGCGGGTCCCCCCGGAGGACGCAACGTACCCTGGCGTCCGCTGGAGAAAAGTATACCTGTATCTGTCAGGAAAAGGGAAGACTTGCGAGGAAGACCGCTGCTAACTCCGTGTCCGAAAGTGCGCGGTCGTAGACTGCCAGACCGCCGAGCAGCCCCAGAAACCGGTTTGAGACAACGCTGCCATGGGCGACAAACTGCTCATCCACCCACTGCGGGCGCGCGACCGCGCCCACGGTAAAGTCCGCGCCACCCGGTCCGCCATCAAAAATGCCGCCTTCGTAACGGTAGGGGTTTCGGTCGCCGCGCTCGTCCAGGCGCCCGTTGAGGTAGGCACGGGCATCGGTGCCGTCGTAGGTGATCGCGACGCACTGCCACACCCCGAAGGGAACGGGGGACGCCCCAATCGCGGCATCCATGCAGTATTTGAATCCTGGTGTCGCCCCGCCGACGCGGGAGATGTGCGACCCCACCTGCTCGGCGCTTTCGTGGATGCGCAGGTTCAGAAACAGGCAGTACTGGCGCAAGCCGTGCTCGTTCCACATCCCCGCCACTGCCTGGCAACGCCACTGCTCATCGGGCGGGGTCGGCTCCCGCTTGATCCAGGCGACAATCGAAACCTGGGCGTCGGGGCCATGCCGGTCCAGGTCGGGACACTCGGCGCGGGGAACCGCCAGAGACCCTTCGGACTCCCGGGTAAACCGGGCGGCGTACGGGCCGAAGACGCCGTCCTCGACCCGCTCGACTGGTCCGCTGACCTCGCGCAGCCGGTAGGGTTTCCCGGCACGCGCGACCCGATCCTGCCCTGCCGCCTCCTGGAAGTCCCAGAAGCTAACGAGGCCGGGAATGTCGCTGGGGTTTCGTAGGACGGCGGAACTGGCGGGGGTTATATTCATGCTACTCCCTCGAATGCGGGTGGACGTGTGGTTGTGCTGTCAGGTTGGACACGCGGCAGATGTCTTCCTGCCATTCGTTTTTTGCTACCGGGTCGTGACCTCCCCCCGTATCCGAGCAGCCGCCTGCCCGAAGCCGGTCCCCATCCAGGCCGCAAGGGTCGTCGGGCAGTCCAGTCGCCGCGGGGCGGGTGCCCCCATGTCTCGCCCCGCAGCGATTGCGTCGAACATCTCCACCAGGCTCTGACCCAGTGCCTCGCTGACACCGTGCGGGGCGATGCTCGCTTTGTAGGCTTCACCGCTCACGGTCTGGAACCGGACTGGGAAGCCCAGGACTTCGCTGGCGATTTGGGCAGCGGTATCGCAGCTCAGCCGTTCCGGCCCATGGGCGGCAATGCCCTCCTGACCGGTCCAGGATCGGTCCAGCAGCAGGCCGCCCGCCGCAACCCCAATATCGCGGGCCGCAACGAAGGGTATCGGCACATCCCCCGCGACAGGCAGCGAAAACAGGCCCGCGCGGGCGATGGGCTGAATCATCCAGAAAAGATTCTCGAGGAAATAGCCACACCGAATGTGCCGTGCGGCTACCTCCGTCGCTTCGAGGGTCTGCTCTGTCTCGTGGAGCGCAAGGCCAACCCCCCGCTGCCCGGAGGAGGCGCCGTCGCCGCCGGAAATAGCGACCACGCGGCGTACCCCTGTCGCCTTGACGGCACTGGCGAAAGGAACCGCGAACGACTGATAGTACGCCCGGACATCGTCGGGGTCCGGCGACTGTGGGACGCAGAAAAAGACGCCCTCTGCCCCGTCCAGAGCGCGCGAGAGATCGCTGGGGTCTCGCAGGTCGCCCTGTACTACCTCGCAGCGCGCACGCACTGAGGCATCTAGTCGGTCGGGGTCCCGAACCAGGACACGGATCGTCTCGTGCTCCCTGAGAACGGTTTCGAGAACGTAGCGTCCGGTATTTCCGGTCGGGGTCGTGACAACAAGGGGGGCACGGTGAGAGGAAGGCATGTGTAAAACTCTTTCAGGATTCGTTGCCTCTCACTTTACAACCGCCGCATACGTCCCTCTTGTAAAAATCAGCCAGCGGGGGGGCGACCACTTCTGTTTGGCTGACCGGTGGCTCAAATGCGGTGCCGCAGGTGTGCTTCGAGCTTTGTGAGAAGTGACAGGAGCGCTTCTTGTTCCGCGGTGTCGAACGGCGCGAGTGTCTCTGCTCCCAACCGCGTTGCCACGGGACCTGCCGTTTGCAGCAGTTCACCACCCGCTGCCGTCAGCCGCAGGGTGTGGGAGCTGCAGGGTGTGTAGATAATTATAAGCCTTGTTCCTGGACGTGCCAAGTCTGCGCGATCTGCGCCGTTCAGATGCTGGCGAGCGATTTCTGCTCCGGGTACGGGGAAAGGGGCAGCGTCGCCGGGGTAAGGCCCGTCAGTGTGCGGAACTCGTGGGTCATGTGCGCCTGATCGAAGTAGCCGCTGTCCCGCGCAAGCCCCGCGAGGTCCCTCACCTCGGACTGGTGGCCTATGCGCAGGCGCGAAACCGCGTCCTGAAACCGCAAAATCCGCGCAAATGATTTCGGCGGCATTCCCAGCGATCCAGAAAGCTGTCGGTGCAAAGTCCGCTCGCTCAAGCCCACCGCCCTCGCCAGGGCATTCATCCGGATTCGCCCGCCGCTCGCTTCCAGCAGCCGCAGCGCCTCCCTCAGATGCGGCGTAGGCGCGCTGCCACGGCTCCTCCCTCGTTCCGATGCATCCGCGATCAGGCAGGTGATGCCGTCGCGGAACACCGCTTCCACGGCATCCGGCAGGGAAGTGGCCCGCAAAACGCGGGCAAGTTCGGCAAGGCGCGGGCTGTGTCGCTCCACCTGTTCCAGCCGGGATGGCAGAGCGAGCGCGGGGATGCCAAGCACCGTCTCCACCCAGCCGGGGCGAAGCTGCATTCCCCAAAGGTGGGTACGCGGTGCGATCTCGACGATCTTGGACCGGGACAATGCGCCGGAGATCCGCAGAACAGCCTCCCTCGGCGCACCCGACAGGGCGGGCGGCGCGAGTCCCACGATCAGGTCCGCGCAGCCGTCTGGCAAAACCTGAAACGGCAGTGGGACAGGCAGATCGCCGCTCTGACCCTCGCCGGGATGGGGAGCGAACGACCAGAAGACGACCACAGCATCCGAGAGCGGTGGTGTCCGCGCAAATTCCTGGTAAACGAATTTCATCGGTGGTCAGGGGATGGACTGATCTGCGCGCTTACTGGGTGGAGGGAATGCAGGTACCTTTGGATAGCGATAGACAGCGAGGCCTGCCACAGGCTACTTCACGCGGCCTGCGGCGCGGCGCACCGCGGCGATGTCTTCTTCCCCGACCGCTTTCTCGAAGGACCGGAAGCCGCCCAGACGGAAGCCGTGCTTCTTCGCCAGCCGCTGCATCGTCTGCGCCTGGACCGGCGAGACCTCCTTGCCCAGCGTGAACGACTCGTACCTGCCGGTTTCGGCGGCCTCCAGAGCGAGCAGCATGGTTTCCGACATGCAGGCATAGGCGGTTTGGGGGGGGAAGCCGAAATCGAAGCCGAAGTCCAGGTGGGGGCCGGGAACGCTGACCAATCCGCCCTCGATGATCAGCACATCGTTGCGCTCCCTGGCAACCCGGGTGGAGACATCACGCGGTCGGGCCACGTCGCAGACCACCGCGCCCTTTTTCAGATGCTCGGGCAGAATCACCGCATCCGCCGCCGAGGTGACGGTCACGACCACATCGGCGTCTTTAAGACCCTTCGTGATGTCATCGGTGACTGCCACCTCGGCATGACCGGAGACAGTCCTGATCTCGCGCGCGACCGGTTCCAGACGCTCCCGGTTGCGCCCGATCAGCACGATGCGCCGGGCTTCGGGCGCGAGCAACAGCGCGCAGGTCCGCCCGATGCTCCCCGCCGCCCCGACCACGGCGACGGTCGCTTCCTCCATAGGGGTCCCCATCAGCTCCGCGCCACGAATGGCCCCTTCGACCGCCGTCGCGACCGTGTACGAATTACCGGTCGTCACCGCGATGTCAAGGGAGCGGGAGATGGTGATCCCGCCATCGCCGACCACGGATGTCAGCGCGCCCAAGCCCATGATCCCCGCGCCGAGATCCTGGGCGATCCTGCCACACTCGATGAGCTTTTTGTAGACGACCTCGGTGGGCAGGGTCAGAAGCTGTTTGGGGGTGAGCGGGCAAACAATGAACCAGCCCTCGGCGGTGGTGTCCGGCTGGTCCGACTGGATGCCGGTGATATGCGAAACGACTTTCGGCGAGAGGTGCGGGAGCATCGCGGCGATCAGCGCCTCCGGCAGGTACTGCGCGACGGGATACTTGCGGGCCATGTCGCGGCGCACGGAGATGGGGTGGATAACGAAGGCGAATTTTTGCATGCTTTAGTGTCTGTGTCTGTTTTCGCTATTTGACGAGTTCGCCCACCGGGGCGATCCATCCCGCCCCGATAGCGGGCTGGAGTGTTCGAACATTGGGGGTCCAGTGCAGCTTTTGGAGAGTCGCCAGGTATTCCGGCTCCGTCAGTGTCTCGCCGTTGTTCAGGGCGACCAGAACGGCCTCCATGACATTGGTGCCGAATGAGCGACCGTCGAAGCGGGGGGTCGTGGTGATGAGGAGGCGGACCCCGCGACGGCGCAGTTCTTCCTCGTCTGCCTCCGTGGTGGTGTTGGTCAGGATGATCTTACCCGACAGTGCCCCGCTTTCCGCGGCGGGGAGATAGCGGCGGATGTAGAGAAAATCCCCGGCGATGATATCGGCGTCCCGGTAGAACGATTCCCAACGGGGAGTGATCTCGTCCTGCTTCTCGCCCATCGGGTAAAGGACGGAAAGCGGCATCTGGACGATCAGCGGGAGCAGCAGGCGCGCCCAGGCCCGGTGGGCGCGGCGGCCCCGGATGGCAAGCGGCAGGCCAAGCGAGAACATCAGGTCGCCGAACACGATCTCGCCGCCCCCGGCGGCAAGCGCCTCGCTCATGCCGAAGCGGTCCACGCCCGCGACCATCAGGGTTTTGGAGCGGGCGAAGTCCACGATCCCTTCGCGCTGCAACCACAGCACGGCCTCGCGCTCCAGGGTGTTTTTGAGGCCGCTGCCGTCAAGGACCGGGGTTTTGGTGGCGGGGGCGAGCAGGGCGCGGGCGGCGCGGAACTCGTAGCGTTTCCCCTCCGACCACAGGTAGCGGTCCATGCCGCCGAACCCGATGGCGTCCACGGTGCCATCGAGCGCCGCGAGCGTCCGCTGGAACCGGGCCTGGTCGCCATCGGTCCCGATCCGGCGGATCTCGACCGGCTGATTGAAGAAGGTGGCGGTCACGGTCTTATCGCGGGTGGAGGAGCCAAGCGATACCGACGCCACCCGTTTGACCTGGGGGGCGGTCATCGAAGTGTCAGTCCGTTTACCGGAATCGCGGTGGTTTTGGGCAAGAGTATGTTTACCTCAGCGGGGGTGGCATATCCTGGCTCGTCATAGGTGACGTTCACGGATGCCGCCGCGCAGCCGTAGCGCAGCGCCTCCACCAGATCCCCGGACCGAATCCATTGTACGGCAAGTCCGCCCGACAGCGTCTCACCCGATCCGGAGGGGTTAAAATGCGACACGACCGGCGCTTTGACGCGCCACGCGCCCGAGGCGTTGACGAGCAATGCCCCTTCCTCGCCGAGGGTGACCACGACATTCTCGATGCCCCGCGCGAGCAGTTCACGCGCCTCCTCGATAATGGAGGAATCGTGCTGCAGGCTGCGCTCGGTCTGTTTCTGCAGGGATTTCAGGTTAACGCGCAACAGCCAGACGCCGTTTTCGACGGCGGCCTGCATCGCGCCGCCGCAAAGGTCGGCGAGCACGGGAACGCCGTGGCGCTTCGCAAGCTGGATCGCGCGGGCGAACAGGCTGGGGTCGGCTTCGTCCTGCCCATCGGCGATCAGCAGCATCTGCGATCCGGCGATATGCCGCTCGGTGGCGAGGATCAGCTTATCCGCTTCCTCGTGCGTGTAGACGGGGGCGCGTTCGGGAATCTCAGTCACGACGCCTTTTTCGCGGTCGAGGAGCAGGAAGTCGCCTCTCGTTCCGGCCTGGGTCGGGGTGAGCAGGTGGGGGACATCCTGTTTTTCCAGGCAGTCTTTGAGGAGCGCGCCCAGATGCCCGCCGACAAATCCCAGCGCCAGCACCTCGCCGCCAAGCAGCCGAATGACACTCGCAGCCCGCAACCCCGCACCGCCCGCGAAGGTGGCGACCCGCATGGGCCGCTGGGGTTCGGTGGCCTGGTACTGATCCACCAGCGCGACACGCTCAAGAGCCGGATTTGGGGCAAACACAAGAATCATGGGGGGATCGCGGTGGTTCGGAGAAGGAAGAAAAGGATGCGATGCTCTCCAAAGTGTAACCCAGGGGGCGGCGGGGCGCAAGGTCCCGGAGCGGAGGTCCCGGGCGGCTCCTGGCTACCAGTCGTCCACGCCCTGCTCGCCGTCACTCCAGGATTGGCTGCTCTGGTCCTCTTCGCCCGCGCTGTCCTGGCGCTTGAGAACGTCGGCGCGTTTCCATCCTGGCACGGCCTCGTCCAGGCTGCCGGTGAAGCCTTTGTAACAGCCATCGCACAGGTTTTCGGTCACATCGTCCAGGCCGATAGACGACAGGGCGCTCCGGTTCGCCGCGGCTGCCACGGGCGGGGCGGCGACGCGGTACCAGGTGGCCTGGTCTCCGCAGGGGCACACGCCAAGGTCGAGATTCGCTTCTTGTGCTGCTGCCATTTTCGCTGGCGTCTCCTGTTGGTCAACCGCGTCGCAGGACGCTTTCTAGATATGTTTCCGCTCGTTCACGAAGCAGTTCCGGGGCAAGGATCGCGAGGCCGAATGTCTGCCACGGCGGATAGAAAGTAGGTTCCGGGAGGCACACATCGAGCATGGAATCAAGATCCCAATACCAATCATACTCGAACGTGGGGACGATTTCGCGGTAGGCATCCAGAAACCGATCGGCGGCTTCCCCTCCAAACATCTGGGCCAGGTTAGTTCGGCAGTGCGCGACATCCACGCCAGCGGGACCCCGGCAGGCATTGATCCAGTCCACCACGCCGCTTATGCTCTCTCCGTGCCACAAAACATTGGTGGGGTGATAATCGCGGTGCAGAAAAACCGGGCGAAACCGTGGCGCGGGCTGGTGCGCCCGCTCGATGGCCTGCTCCCAGACGCGCGGGCGCGCAGACCAGAGCGGCGGGGCGAGCGCCCGATGGTCCGTCCGCCAGCTCCGATAGCGCCACGGGAAGCTCTCTGCGGAATGCCGATGGATCACGGCAAGGTCCGTGGCAAGCCCGCGCAGCCAGGACGAAAAATCGGGCGGGCGCAATTGGATGGAGCCGCCAAGAAACGACATCAGCACGATGGGCGCGCCGAAGCCGAGTTCGTTAGCGGTGTCGGTGGCGTGGGCCACGAGACGGGGCGCGGGAAGACCGGCTTTCTGCGCTTCTTGAAGTGCGGCCGCCTCGTGCTCGGCGAGATCCGGCTCCTCCGCGAGCCAGGCGGCGTTATCTATCACCCGCAAAACGAACGACTCCGCCCTCGGATCGCGCCGCTCATGGACTCGGAAGACGGACGATGACGTAGCCCCTTCCAGGCGCGTGATCTCCAAAGAGGGTGGCGCAATCCCGGTGTTTTCACAGAGCCATTCGCGGGCAGGAAAGTTGAAAGTCATTGCTCCCCGGTATTCTATCGCGGTGTTTCGCTGCCGCGACAAATAGAGAATGAGCCGAGAAAGGAACGTGGGTATAAGTCAGGCATGAGTACCTCGCCCGCCCGACGAATCAAGCCGACACTGACCCTGCCCGCCCGCAGGCGTCTCGCCGAGGAGCAGCCGCTTTCCCTGGTGGGAACGGAGGACCGAGCCACCCATGCGCCCGATTCACCGCAGGAGGCCGCAAAGGCGGCGCACCTGCGCTACGTGTCCGATCGGCAGCCAGGAATCACCCGCCAAAAAGCCGGTGATGGCGCGTTCTCTTACGTTGGGGTGGACGGCGAACCGGTGACCGACCCGAAGATTCTGGAGCGGATCGCCGCGCTCGGCGTTCCGCCCGCCTACACCGATGTCTGGATCTGTCCGATTCCCCACGGTCATCTACAGGCGACTGGCCGCGATGCCAGGGGACGCAAGCAGTACCGTTATCATGCGCGCTGGCGGGAGGTGCGTGATGAAACCAAATACGACCGGATGCTCGCGTTC
>JACMJB010000218.1 GCA_014380815.1 Armatimonadota bacterium | reverse complement strand
TCGCCGGAATCCGGCGTTCCGCAAAGAGATCGCGCAGGTTCTCACCCCAGAACAGCGCGGGCGGTACGCCGGGAATCAACTGTAGCACCGGTGGGAAGGAAATTCGTTCAAGGGTAATGAAAATGCGTCGGCAGGCAATTCGATTCTGCCGACTTGAATTATGGCAATACTTCGATCCCTGGCTCGTACTGCCGTTTCCCTTTTACGCGGCAGACAGTCCAACATGGGCATTCTGGATGCTTATGCAAAAGGAGCGCCCAGTGATCAGACGGCGCTGGACATCTTCAAAGAAGAGTGGTCGTCCCACTTTCCTGAGGAGCGTACCGATCTTCGTTCGGGAGGCGAATCCCCACTTTTCAACGATCAACGGGTTGCCTGGGCGATTGAGCAGATGGGCGGCATCAGCGGAAAAACAGTTCTTGAACTCGGCCCTCTGGAAGGAGGGCACACCTACCAGTTTGACCGTGCCGGAGCCGTCTCTATAGTCGCGGTTGAAGCAAACACGCGCTGCTACCTGAAATGCCTTGTCGCAAAGGAAGTTCTTGGGATGCCGAGCGCCCATTTTCTTTGCGGGGATTTCGTCGAGTACCTGCGTGTTAACCAGACGCACTACGATTTGTGCTTCGCAAGTGGTGTGCTGTACCACATGAAGAACCCTGCGGAGATGATTGCCCTCGCCGCGCAGTCCTCAGATCATCTCTTCCTCTGGACACACTACTACGATCCGGTTGTCGTTCCGAAGAACCTGCGGATCGCGCATCGTTTCAGCACCGGCGAAATATCCGAGTACAAAGGGTTCAAACACACGCTCTATCGTCAGGAATACACCCAGGCGCCATCCGCCTATTTGCGGAACTGGCGTGGCTTCTGCGGTGGTCCGGAAGAGATCAGCCACTGGATGAGCCGCGAGGATACTCTGGCCTGCCTGATGCACTTCGGCATGACAAACATCCAGATCGGGAGCGAAAATATGGACCATCCTAATGGCCCCTGCTTTAGCCTCCTCGCCTCTGTGAGCTAACGGATCACTCGTCCGGCGAGTACTCGTCTTCCTCTTGGGTCCGGGCAATCGCCGCGTAGAGATCGTGTTGGGCAGGGGTAAACCAGTACAGGACCACCGTGAACGCGCCACCCACCCCGAAAAACAGCAGCCCGAAAATGCCGACAAAGCGCACAAAGCCGGTGGCGAGGATTGCCGCGGCAAGGCACAGGGCGCACATGCCAGTCGCCGCCACGCCAAGCCCCACGACCGCCCATCGTCGTGCCCCTGTGTCCTCGCGGGAGAGCAGGCTCAAAAAGTCCTCACCGGTGACCATCTCCGTCAGCGACAGGACCAGGCAGGAGACGCCGAATAACCCCACCGCGACCGCGAGCAGTTCCTCATGACGAAGCAGACCGCGGTAGGCGGCCCAGCCGCAAAGAATACCGATCAGGAAAAGAAACAGATTGGCTGCCGAAACTCGCCGCATCGCCGTCTCCTACCCGGTTAGGGGCTGGTTTCTTCAGCGGTCACACCGAGGTAACGTGTCTCGGTGATACCCGACAGGGCATCTTCCCAGAAACTGCGTTTCAGCTCCCTCGGGGCCACCGCCAGATCCTGCATCTCGCTCTGGCTGAACCACCGGGCATAGCGCATCAGATCCGTCCCCACAGGCGGGGCGCCGGGGTCCGTGATGTGCAGATGGCCCTGCACCCAGTGAACCCGGAAAAACAGTTCCAGGTGATGTGTCCCTCGGCTTATTTCGGCGAATTCGCGAACATAAACGAGATCTCCCACCTCTACGGAGAGGCCCGTCTCTTCCCGAAACTCCCGCTGAACACAGGAAACGGCAGAGCCGTCTTCGGCCTCCAGACCACCGCCGGGAGGGGTCCAGAATCCGCTGCCGGTCGCCAGGTTCTTCTCCAGAACAAGGAGCAGTTTACTGTCGTGGACCAGAAGGCCCGCTGCTCGGATTCGGTGGATCATCGTGCGCCAGCGCGGTCACCCGGAGGGGTGGCCGTGGGGCAGGCGGGTAGCACTGATTCTGTTGGTGTCATGCGCTCTTCGACCTGTTTTGGATCAGTACCATTCGAGTGCGCTCAGAACCGCTTCCGCATTTGTTTCGGAGCCAAGGATAACCGTCAGTCTTTCCTTCGCCGCGATCCGGAACGACGGGTTGATACCGCTCTCTTCGTCGGAAAACGCCTCGCCCGCCGTGACCACGATCTCACCGAGGGTCGCGAGACAGGTCGCCATCTGGGCTAACCCCGAAAACAATTCGGAGGTTTCCCACACGCCCTGACCGTGCAGCGCGAACAGCACTTTGCTGGAGTCCCGCGCATAGATGAAGGGGTCCGCGCCCATATCCGCGACCACAAACCAGCCGTCCTGCCAGTTCGCGAGCCGCTCTCCGGTGATGCCGTGATAGCGGTAGCCAGCTTGACCCTTCCAGAGACGGGTCAGTTTCGGCAGAAAGAACGGGTTACCAACGCTGCCGATGGTGACGTTCGAGGGACCAAGCTCCCGGTAGTACTCGGCGACGGCATCCGGCAGGGGGACATCACCCTGCCAGTCGGTCGCCGGCTGCGGCTCGAACACTGCGCTGGGAAAGGCGCGGCGAAAGATCTCTTTTGCGGTATCGTATTCAGGCATAGACAGACAGGCTATTGGACAGGAAGACAGGCAGCAGCGGCTTTTGGCAGGCAGTAAACGAAAGAAGCGCGGTCCGAATTGGCCGCGCTCTCACACGGAGTTGGCGATGATGATCGCTTCGGTGACCTCGCGCGGGGACTCAGCCCAGGAGACTTACAGTATAATGGGTAAATGTCGTGCCGGCACTTAGCAGTCCGATTTCTTCCGCGTTCGCTTGGGCAATAAGCACTCGGTCGAACGGGTCTTTATGGTGCTGGGGCAGATTTTCGATGGCTAAGACATGATGCAATGCGACAGGCAAAATCTCAATTCCGTTGGCCTCCTGCTGGAAACGCTCAAACCAACGCGCGAAATCAGCAAGGTCGCTGACTGGCAGTTCGGCGATCACCGCTTTTATCTCTTGGACGCTCATGGCTCCATTGCTTCATTTTACCTCACCGGTCTCTGGCTTAACGGCAGACGAGAAAAAAGGCATGGTCTTCTCGGACCATGCCCCTCCGATACTCTGACGTCCAGGAAACTCACACCGAGTTGGCGATGATGATCGCTTCGGCGATCTCGCGCATGGATTTGCGCGTGTTCATGCTCTGCACCTGGATGCGGCGGAACGCGTCCTGCTCCTTGAGACCGTACTGGTCCATCAGAATACCCTTGGCGCGGTCCACGGCTTTGCGGGTCTCCAGCTTGTTTTCGAGATCGGTGACCTCTTTCTCCATCTCCAGAAACTCTTCGTAGCGGGCGATGGCGATCTCGATGGCGGGCATCAGGTCCGCCTCTTTGAACGGCTTGACCAGGTACGCGAAGACACCGGCGTCGCGGGCGCGCTCGACCAGGTCTTTCTGCGAGTAGGCAGTCAGCAGCAGGACCGGCGCGATCCCCTCAGTCGAGATGACCTTGGCGGCATCAATCCCATCCATATTCGGCATTTTGATGTCAAGGATGGCGACATCGGGCTTTAGCTCGCGGGTGATCTCGACCGCCTGGGCGCCGTCCCCGGCCTCGCCGATCACGATATGCCCCATATTTTCCAGCGTGCGACGCAGGTCAAGCCGAATGATCGGCTCGTCGTCCGCGATCACGATTCGCAAAGGTTCCACGGTAATTCTAGCTCCTGTTAGGTGACACTCGGCGGCTCCGTCTTCGGGGTTTCCGTCTGCCAGGCGCGGCACCGTGACACGGGTGGCGGTGGCGGCGGCGACAGAAGAGAGTTGGCTCTCGTCCACGGACTTTCGGCACGAGCGAAACATCTTCCCACGGTTTAATGGTAGTGTTAGGTGTTATTGGTGTTACTGGTGTTATCGGTTATGGTTCGTCGCAATATGCGGGACGCCGCCAGACTCCTGGGCAGGGCGACGCTCTCGCTGCTTACCGCGGCTCGGGGTCAGGGTCGCTGACTGGCTGCCGCGAGGGCATTTAGTAGACAGCCCACAATGGCGCATTGTATACTACTCCAGGCCGTCTTGTCAATCAAGCAGCGGCCTATGACAGGCTCACCGCCGCATGGAATATCCTCAAACAACGCTCGACTCTTTCGCGGATTCTTCCGCCGCGCCACGGTCCGAACCCGACGCCCCCACGACGCTTCCCGCGCCCGATCCGCTCTCGCAGACGGTTGTTACGCTCACATTTTGGGCGCTCGCCGCGTGCCTTTTGACGCTTGTCAACCGCTTCGCGGGGTATTATCTGCCGGTTTCTCCGCCCGGAAGTCTGGGGGGGAACCTGGTCGCGGTCCCCTACCTGCTGCTGCTGCTGCTGACCCTGCTGCTCATGGGGCGGGCAGCGGCGCGGCTCCCGGTCAGTGCGCCTTTCCTGCTGGTGGTGGGACTGTTGTTTGCCGCGCCGGTCGGGGGGACACTGCTGCTGCAGCAGGCGGAGGTGTTTCCTCCCGCCTGGCTGTTTCTGACCGCCAACAACCTTTTTCTGCCGCTGGCCGCCGCTCTGGTGGGGGCGGGTGTGGGCCGCGTCATCAAGCACCCGAATACGCTCCTGGCGGCGGCGGGCTTTTCGATCTTTTTTGACATCGTCGTGGTGACCATGGGGACCGTGGCGGTGCTGATGAACTCCGGCTCGAACCTGATCGCCGCTGTCTCTGTGGGGGCGGGAGCGCCAGTCGCCTCGGGGGGTCCCACCGCCGTGGCCCTCAGACAGGTCAATCCGCTCTCGCTGGTCACTATCGGCCCTGCCGATATCCTGTTTATCGCGCTCTTCTTCTCTGCCGTTTACCGCATGAATCTGTCTCGACGCGCGACGTTCTGGTGGATGTTTGGCCTGCTGGGCACAGCCCTGACTCTCGTGCAGATCACCGCACTGCCGGTTCCCGCGCTGGTGCCGATGGGGGTTGCCGTGCTGGCGGCAAACCTTTCGCATGCCGCCTTCACCCCCCAGGAGAAACGCGACCTGAAGATCGGCGCGGCCTTCGCGGTATTCTGCGCGGTTTTGATCGTGGTCGGCGCACGGACATTCCTGCCTGGCGCCGCTGCCAGGACCGCAGGCGAGCCGCCGCGCCTCGGGTTTGTGGTCGGGCGCCCGGAAGGGATGGAGGGGGAGCCGGGACCACTTACCATTCTCCGTGTCCGGGAATCATCCCCAGCGGCAGCGGCGGGCCTGCAGCGCGGGGATGAGGTCGTCGCAATTAACGGCGAACTGCCGACCGATGAGCAGTTCAACACGAGCCGCGCCGCGGTCCGCGAACGGGGCGGGCTGACACTGACCATCCGGCGCGCCAGCGCGGCGAAACCGCTGGTGCTGGAGATCAAAGCGCCGCGAGGAGGCTGATTTGCTGGCTTTGTTCCCCGGTGAGGCGTATCAGGCACACGTCCTGGAGTCCGCGTTCGCGGAGGAACAATACGCTGCCACGGCGGCAGGGATGGAAACGGCTCTGCTGGATTTCGAGGCGTTGACGGAGGCGGGGGATGCCCGCCGGGCCGTTCGCGGGGTTTCCAGCATCGCTGCCCCTGTTCCGGCACTTTACCGAGGCTGGATGCTCTCCCCCACCCAGTACGAGCAGCTTTACCGGGCGCTCGCCGCCAAGAACTGGCTCCTGATCAATACGCCGGACTCCTATCGGCACGCGCACTTCTTGCCGGAAAACTACTCGATCCTCGCCGGGAGCACGCCGGAGACCGTCTGGCTGCCCGTCACACCGGGGTTTCAAATCGAGCAGGTATTTCCGCTTCTGCGGCGTTTTGGAGACTCCCCGGTTATTGTCAAGGATTACGTCAAGTCCCAGAAACACCACTGGAACGAGGCCTGCTTTATCCCCGCCGCCTCGGACCAATCGGCGGTCCGGCGGGTCGTCGCCCGCTTCCTGGAGCTTCAAGGCGGCGAACTCGCGGAGGGGCTGGTGTTTCGCGCATATGCCGCGTTAAAACCGATCGGGACACATCTGCGGAGCGGGATGCCGCTGACCGCCGAGTTCCGGTGTTTCTTCCTTGATGGGGAACTGCTTGCGGAGGCCCCCTACTGGGACGAGGCCGAATACGACGCGGCGGCGGCGGGATCAGGCAGCATCCTGCCGCCCCCATCGCTGCGTTTCGCCGGTGTGGCCCGGCAGGTACGAAGCCGCTTCTTCACTATGGATGTGGCGCAGCAGGATGCAGGCGGCGA
>JACMJB010000217.1 GCA_014380815.1 Armatimonadota bacterium | reverse complement strand
TCAGTTACCCAAAAAGATACCTTCCCCGCACGGAAGTGGGGGAAGGTATTTCAGCAGCTACTGACCGGCGGTAAAGACGACGCGCCGGACTTCGTCGGGCGTCGTCACACCACTGAGGATTTTGGCCAGACCGTCCTCTTTCATCTCTTTCATGCCGTTCGCCTTGGCAGCATCCTTGATGTCCGCGAGGGGAGCGCGCCGAACCACAAGCTCGGCGATCTCGTTGTTCATGGTCATCAGCTCGTAAATGCCGAGACGTCCCTTATAACCGCTTCCCCGGCAAATATCGCAGCCCTTGCCCCGGAAGAGTGTGACTTCCTCGTTCAGGTTCTCGGACGTGAACCCGAACTTGATCAGCTCATCGGAGGACGCCGAATACGGCTCTTTGCAGTTCACGCAGATCTTTCGCGCAAGCCGCTGCGCGAGCACCCCGACAACGGTCGCGGCGATCAGGAAGGGTTCGACTCCCATGTCCGCAAGGCGCATGGTAGCGGAACAGGCATCGTTCGTGTGCAGGGTCGAGAGCACAAGGTGCCCGGTCAGAGCCGCTTCGATGGCGATCTCGGCGGTTTCCAGGTCGCGCATCTCTCCGACCATAATGATGTCCGGGTCCTGGCGCAGGAAGGAGCGAAGCGCGTTCGAGAAGTTCAGACCGGCCTTCTTGTTGATCTGAACCTGGGTAAGACCGCTGAGCTGGTACTCGACCGGGTCCTCGACCGTGATGATGTTCTTCTCGATAGAGTTGACTTTGTGCAGAACGGAGTAAAGCGTGGTGGTCTTGCCCGAACCGGTTGGGCCGGTAACCAGAAACATCCCGTTCGGCTGGACAGTCAGTTCTTCGACTTTCGCTTGAACATCGGGTGCGAAGCCCAGTTTGTTCAGACCCAGCAGGACCGAGCCTTTATCGAGAATACGCATGACGATCTTCTCGCCATACATGGAGGGCAAACAGGACACGCGCATATCGAAGTCTTTGCCGCCCTGTTTGAGGCCGATACGACCGTCCTGGGGAACACGCCGCTCCGCGATGTTCATGTCCGACATGATCTTGTAGCGCGAGATCAGCGGCCCCTGGATGTGCTTGGGAACACTCATCGTCTCGTGAAGAACGCCGTCAATCCGGCAGCGGATACGGACGTTCCGGCGGTCCGGCTCGATATGGATGTCGGAGGCGCCTGACTCGATCGCCTGCACCAGGATCGCGTTCGCCATTCGGATGACCGGCGCTTTTTCGCTGTCTTTCTCGTCGTTTGCCGGGTCGTCGTCATCGCCGCCGCCACGAGCCGACGGTCCCATCTCCGCCATGATGGAGGCGAGGCTGTCCCGGCCACCGCCACTCGACGGCGCCTGCATCGCGGACGGCGCAACAGCAACTTCCGAGGAGCCGCCGTAAGCCGCGGCAAGCGCATCTTCAAGATCGGACGCGACCGCGGCGAGGGGGGCTACCTGGCATCGGGATACCATGCGGATGTCGTCCACCGCGACCACGTTCCGTGGGTCCACCATCGCGACCCAGAGCTTCAGACCGTCCTTCTTCACCGGAAGTGCGTTGTGCTTGCGCGCCACGTGAGCCGGGACGACATTGATGGCGCTGGGTTCGGGCTTATGCTTGGTGAGGTCAATAAAAGGCAGGCCCTCCGCTTGCGCCTTGGACTCCACCACATCCCGCTCCGCCGCGTAGCCCAGATCAACAAGGATGCGTCCGAGATCACCGGGGGTGCTCTTCTGCACCTCGCGGGCCTGGTCAAGCTGGTCGGACGTGATGAATTTCTTCTCCAGAAGAATGTCACCGACGCTTTTGCGTACCATAGCCATAGAGTTCTCTATTCCCCTCCGTTAGCGGACGAACAAGTAGGATTCCAAGATTCGAGCGTGCGGCACCGCAGCCTGCACCTCGCGCCCAAAAACCTGGCACGGACCACACCGTCTCGTCTGGACCGTTTGGGTTTAGGAGAGCTTGCCCGCAGGCAGGCAGCACTTTGAGAACGACGCGAAGCACGGATGGTTCATCAGGAAGATCAAAAATGGTTGTCAGCGGGCCGTGCCGCACCGCCCACGTCGTTCGTGCTGCTGCCGTTGCCTGAATGGCAAATTGAGGATTGAGCGGAGATCATCGCCTCTACCAAATATACCGATCACGAGATTCATTATAGCACGCGGGCCGCGGGCGACGCAATGAGCGGTCTCCGGCCTCACCGCCGCCTCGCGAACCTGACCGGCTTTGATGCGTGGCAAGGACTTGGACGACTCCCGCGGCGATTCGGTTCCGGTGTCCACGGTGTCCACAGTGTCCATGGGATGCGGCACCACCAGGAAAGGGGCAGCAAGGAGGTCCCAGAAGCGAGAATCATTCTCGCTTCTGAGATGCGGCACCTTGACAGGAGGGATAGCTAAAGGTACAATATTTCGTCATTCTCCGACAGCTTTGGTCGGTAATTAGGGGTAGTTTTTCCGGAGAATGGCCCGGTCCATCGGATCACGGCGAGGCGGATAAGGGCGCAATGTTCACCTTTACAAAGAAAGCGGATTACGCGCTCCTGGCGCTCTCCTTTCTGGCAACAGAAGGGGTGGGCCGCTTGGTGGGGCCACGGGAGATCGCGCGCCGGTACGAGATTCCCGCCGAACTGCTTGCCAAGGTGATGCAGTCGCTCGCGAAGAACCGCCTGGCCGCCTCGGTGCCGGGGCCAACCGGTGGGTATCGACTGGACCGCGCCGCGAGCAGTATCGCCATCGGGGACGTGGTTGAGGCGATGGACGGGCCGCTCGCCATCGCTCAGTGCTGGGAGGTCACGGGAACCGCTGGCTGTGCCCAGGCGCGGCATTGCACGCTTCGTGGACCGCTGGCCCGTATCCAGGAGGAGATGGCCCACCTGCTTCGCACCATGACACTCGAAGACGTTTTGACGACGGAAACACTTCAGGACCTTCCGATACGTCGTCGTGTCGAAGGGGCCATCTCCCTGACCATGGCATCCTCCCCGGCCCGGTAGCCGCGGGAAAGTGCGATGGAAGCAGGGAACGGGGAACTTATGTACTGCGACCGGGTTCCGTTGTGTATGGGGCGGGCGCTTCGGGCAACCGGAGCGCGGTCACTTCAAACTTTTTGCGGGAACCCACTAGAAGAGGTTATTGGGAATTATGAGCGTCACAACACCGATCTATCTGGATAACAACTCCACCACGCGGACGGACCCGCGCGTTGTCGAGGCGATGATTCCGTACTTCACGGAGGTGTATGGCAACGCCGCATCCCGTAGCCACCCGTTCGGCTGGTCCGCCGAGGAGGCCGTGGACAAGGCCCGCGAGCAGATCGCGCGGGTCATTGGTGCGGACCCGAAGGAGATCATCATCACCTCTGGTGCGACCGAATCGGACAATCTGGCGATCAAGGGAATCGCGGAGATGTATGCCGACAAGGGCGACCATATCATCACGGCCGTGACCGAGCATAAGGCGATCCTGGATGCCTGCAAGCGGCTGGAGAAGGAAGGCAAGCGGGTCACCTACCTGCCCGTGCAGGCGAACGGTCTGATTGACCTTGAAGTGCTGAAGGCGGCGATCACCGACAAGACCATCCTTGTCTCGATCATGGCGGCAAACAATGAGATCGGTGTCGTGCAGCCGGTGAAAGAGATCGGCGCGATCTGCCGCGAGCGCGGCGTCCTATTCCACACCGACGCGGTCCAGGCCTACGGCAAGATCCCACTAGATGTCAACGAAAACAATATTGACCTGGCATCCATTACCGCGCACAAGGTGTACGGCCCCAAAGGGATCGGCGCGCTGTATGTGCGGCGGCGCAATCCCCGCGTCCGCCTGACGGCCCAGATGGACGGCGGCGGCCATGAGCGTGGTTTCCGTTCCGGGACTCTGAACGTGCCGGGGATCGTCGGTTTTGGCAAGGCGGCGGAGCTTGCGCAGCAGGAAATGGCTTCCGAGACCGAGCGGTTGCAGTACCTGCGCGAAAAGCTGCGCCGGGGCATCCAGGACGCGATTGATGAAACCTATGTCAACGGCACCATGGAGCATCGTCTGCCCGGCAACCTGAACATCTCCTTCAACTATGTCGAGGGGGAAAGCCTCCTGATGGGGCTGAAGGACATTGCCCTGTCGTCCGGCTCCGCCTGCACCTCGGCGTCACTGGAACCTTCCTACGTCCTGAAGGCGCTCGGTGTCGGTGACGAACTGGCACACTCATCGCTGCGGTTTGGGATCGGGCGCTTCACCACCGAGGAGGAGATTGACTTTGTGGTGAACCGGGTGATCCGCGAGGTATCCCGACTGCGTGAGATGTCCCCTCTGTACGAACTGGCAAAAGAGGGTGTAGATCTCGCGACCGTGAAGTGGGCCGCACACTAGAAAATTGTTCGGTTAAGCGGGTACATTGAAGACAGTACTGAAGCACTCAAGAAAGACGCAAAACTATGCCATATAGTGAAAAAGTTATCGAGCACTACGAAAATCCCCGCAACGTCGGCAGTTTCGACAAGAGTGACCCGAATGTCGGCACCGGGATTGTCGGCGCACCGGAGTGCGGCGACGTGATGAAACTGCAGCTCAAGATCAACGATCAGGGCGTGATTGAGGATGCCAAGTTCAAGACGTTTGGCTGCGGCTCCGCAATCGCTTCGTCGAGCCTCGCGACCGAGATGGTTAAGGGCAAGACGCTTGAAGAGGCGCTGCTGATCAAGAACACCGAGATTGTCCAGGAGCTTGCCCTTCCCCCAGTCAAGATCCACTGCTCTGTTCTTGCTGAGGATGCCATCAAGGCGGCGATCCATGACTTCCAGGCCAAGCAGGCCGCGAAGGCGGTAACTTCTGTCGCGACCCGCGAACCCGTCGCGGCGTAACGAACCGATCCCTGTTTTGCCCGGCGCCTCCCGTGGCGCGGCAGAAGTTCCGAGGGGCAGAAGCGACAGTCCGTGTTTCTGCCCCTTCCTCGTTTCAGGAGATGAAAATGACCGTTTTGGAAGCCCAAGTTCCAGAGACTGTTCAGGAGCCGATCATCGCCCTCACGCCGGGGGCCATCCGGCAGGTGAAGCGGCAGCAGGAAAAGACCGGCAAGGTGGGATACTACCTGCGTCTTGGCGTCAGGGGTGGGGGTTGTTCCGGCCTTTCCTATGTCATTGACATGGAGAACGAGCCGGATGAGTTCGACCTGACGTGGGAAGTGGAGGGTCTCAAGGTAGTCGTGGACCGGAAGTCCGCGTTATACCTCAAGGAATCCACCCTCGACTACAATATCAAAAACCTGATGGAGGGCGGCTTCGTCTTCAGCAATCCGCAGGCAGTCCGGTCCTGTGGGTGCGGCACCTCATTCACCGCGAAGTAGACCCTGCGAACGATCCGATCGGGGCGAGGCAATCGTCGCCCGTCTCCTTGACCATGCCTGACCCACTCCAACCGCTTTCCTCAACCGCCAGCTATTTCGAGCTTCTCGGAGTTTCGGTAGCCGCGGATGATGCAGCCCTGACCCGCCGCTTTCACATCCTTTCCCGGCTCTATCATCCCGACCGCTGGGCGACCGCCGATGCCGAGACCCAGACCACCGCTCTCGACTCCTCAGCGCTCGTGAACGACGCCTATCGCACCCTCAAGGACCCCTTTACCCGGGCCGAGTACCTGCTGCGACGGGAACGCAGTACCCGGCCCGATGATACAAAAGACTCCGCTGCCAAGCCCCCCCAGGAGCTGTTTGCGCAGGTCCTGGAACTTCAGGAGGCGCTAATGGAATACCAGGAAGCGCGCCTGGACGAGGAAAAAGCGACCATGGCACGCCTCCGGCCCACGCTGGAAGAGGCAAAAGGGGAGTTCGAGGCCGCGTATGCAGGTCTTGCCGACAAGCTGCGCGCTTTGTTCGCTCGCTGGGATGCCGGTGATGACCGGGAAACGCTGCTGGACGAACTGGCCGGGATAAGTGGGACGCGTGGGTACCTGCGGCGTGTCCTGACGAATTTGAACGGGACGCTGGGCTGACGGCAGCTCCCCCTGGATGAGAAAAGGCAGCCGATTTTTCGGCTGCCTTTTTCGGCTGTGTTTTCAGGCTACAGACACTGGTCGTCTTGAATCGTCCACTGGCAGGGAGTGGAACTTCCCCATTTCTTCCAGCCGCTGTGCCCATCCCCATAGAGAACGACGAACCCACCATTGTGCCGGGGTGCCACTTTCGATGCTTCCGAGTCCGAGAAAAGATCGGTGCGCGTGTCCTGCTGAATTCCCCGAATGGAAGCGCCGTAGGAGTTCGTGGGGGTCGGGGGACCGCCCGCCATCGCGTCCATGATGTGAATCGTTTCCGAGGGGGTCACGACTTCATGGAGCGCGATGGGGGTTGTGGTGCCGGTACCGCCGCCAAGAAGACCTAACCCAGCCCAGCCTGTTTTCCGGTTGTCCGTATCATTTACGAAGCCGGGGTAGGTCTTCCCATTGAAACAGGCCCGCCCCGCCTTCATTGCAGCCCACGCCGGATTCGTCGCCGTTCCGACCGCGGGAATGAGATTCCTGCCGTAAGAGAGGCGATTCACCAGGCAGAACTTCGTGTCACTGCCATCGCCCCCAGAGGTCCCGATTGTCACCGTGACACCGACAAACTGTCTGGTGCCGGACACCAAGGCAGAGTCCGACTTCTGGGGTGTCTCATCCGCACCAGGGCAGACGAACACCCCTTCGTTCTTTGCATAGGGGTAAATCAAGCTGGGCCAGGAGCGGATCCCGTTGCCGGCACCTTCCGGATTGTTTTCGGACGCGACAACGAGATCATCGTAATCTCCCGCGTACTGAAGAACCGCAAGTCCGATCTGCTTCATATTGGATAAGCAGGCAGATTGGCGAGCCTTCGCTCGTGCCTGAGCAAAAACGGGGAACAAAATAGCAGCGAGGATCGCGATAATGGCGATCACGACGAGCAGTTCGATCAGGGTGAAGCCGTGTTTGTATCTTGACATGGAACCTTCTAAACAAAATGGTCTATACTTATTGATCTTTGGTATACCTCATGGGAGCCTCATTTAGATTAAGCCAATGTTAAGCTTTGAAGGATAGCAGGCATTGCGCCACAAGAAACGGGTGAGGCCACCAGGGCACGGTGGTATTCAAACTTGCCGCCGGGTAAACTTGAAGCATGCCGACGATCATTGGAATTGACCTTGGAACGACCAACTCACTGGTGGCCTATGCCGACAAGGGCGTACCGACCGTCCTTCGTGATCCGAAGACCGGGGACGCCCTCGTGCCCTCCGTCGTGCATTTTCCGACCGATGGGACCAGGCCGATGGTGGGGGAAGTAGCGAAGAAATATCTCTCCATCCTGCCCGCCCGCACAATCTATTCCGCCAAGCGCCTGATGGGCCGGGGGCTTCCCGACATGAAGGGCGAAACGGCGGCACTGCCCTATACGCTGTCGCCGGAATATCAGGAAACGGTGCGAATTGATCTCGGTGACGGACAGGTGGTGTCGGCTCCCGAGGTCGGGGCGCTGGTGCTGCGCG
>JACMJB010000216.1 GCA_014380815.1 Armatimonadota bacterium | reverse complement strand
GGTTGGCATCGTAATGGTTAATGTTTGCGACCGAGGTTTCGCGGCTCAGAGCCGCGAAGTTGCGCAAAAGCTGCGGCTGGTTCCCGGACCGGGTGAGGGACGCTCCACTGGAACCCGCCGTAGACGCCGACTCCGCCGAAAGAATCGGAGTGTTGAGCAGAGAGTCCACGTCCTGGATGCGATACTGGGGTGTCTGAACCGCGATGTTGTAGCTGATTCCACTCTTCGGGTCCAGGAAGAAGTTCGGCGCAGTCTGCCCGGAACCGGAAAGCGAGATCAACAGGCTGTTGGCGACATCGCGCTCCGTCAAGCCGCTCTGGGCGGCGCGGATGCGGTCCACCGTGATCCGCAGGTCTTTTCCATCGGTCTGCTGCTGAAGCCGAACATCCGCGGCCCCCGGGATCGCTTTCACCTTCTGCTCGATCTGACGCGCCACTTGAAGGTTTTCGACGGTCGTGCTGGGCGGCCCGGTGACCTGAATGTCCAGCGGGGCGGGAAGGCCGAAATTCAGTATCTGACCGACGATGTCGGCGTTCTCGAAATAGAAAGTACGATCGGGAAACTTCCGGGGGAGCTGCTCGCGAAGCTGGCGGACATATTCGTCCGTTGAGCCTTTGTGCCCTTCTTTGAGCGCAATCAAGATTTCCCCGTCGGACAGGCCGACCGTCGAGGTGGTTGTGAACGCAAAGTTGACCCCGCCAAAGGCCAGGCCGATGTTGTCGAGCATCAGCCGCAGGTCCGAGGGAGGAATGATCTCGCGAATCGTCTCCTCCACCTCGGCAAAGGCGGCTTCGGTGTCTTCAATGCGGGTTCCGGTGGGAGCGCGCACGTGAAGACGGATCTCCCCGGCATCCACACGCGGAAAGAAATCGCGTCCGAGAAACGGAAAGAGGCAAGCGGAGACCGCGACCACTATGCCGAAAGTCGTCAGAACAGCCGCGGGGTGTCGCAGCGCCCAGCCGAGGTTGCCGGTATAGCGGTCACGGAACGCTTCAAAGCGCCGATCAAACGCCTGGTGGAACCGCCAGAGTCGCCCTTCCTGTGGGTCTTTGATCTCACCGCTGCCCTTTTTCTTTTTCTTCTGGTCTTCCTCGCGGCGCTGTTTGGCGTTCTGGTACTCCCTGGAATCTTTGGGAAGATGCAGTTCGGCCTCGTCGCGGACCAGATACATCACCATAGTCGGCACCAGTGTCCGCGAGATCAGGTATGAGGCGATCATCGCGAATACGACGGCAAGCGCGAGCGGGACAAAGAGCGAGCGCGCCGGGCCGACAATCAAAAAGACCGGCAAAAAGACGATGCAGATCGCGGTGGTCGCCACGAACGCAGGCTGCGCGATCTCCTGCGCGCCATCGAGAATCGCCTTGCGGATCGGTTTTCCCAGAGCAAGGTTCCGGTAGATATTTTCGATCTCGACGGTTGTATCGTCCACGAGGATGCCGACCGCAAGGGCGAGGCCACCCAGCGTCATGATGTTGATTGTCTGTCCCAGCGCGGCGAGCGTGATCAGGGATACCAGGATCGAGAGCGGGATCGAGAGTGCCACGATCAGCGTTGACCGCCACGAACCGAGGAAGACCAGAATCATCAGGGCGGTCAAACAGGCGGCGATCCCCCCTTCCAGCACGACTCCTTTGATGCTTTCTTTGACAAAAACGCTCTGGTCGAAAAGGGTCTCAATTGTGACTTCGGCGGGAATCTGCGCCTTGATCCCCGGAATCGTGTCTTTGATGCCGTTGATTACCGCAAGTGTCGAGGCGCTGCCGTTCTTGAGGACCGTCAGCAGGACCGAGCGACGCCCATTGGAGCGGACAATGTTTCGCTGCACATTGTAGCCGTCGCGCACCTGGGCAACATCGCGCACAAAAACCATCCGTCCGTTCACTGCCCGAATGGGAATATCGTTCAGAGCATCCACCGCGACCGGGCTGCTGTTGAGCACCACGTTGTACTCGACACTGCCGATCTTCGCCGAACCTCCGGGCAGCACCAGGTTCTGTGCATTGATCGAGTTGCTGACCTCTGTCGGGGCGATTCCGTAGGCATAAAGTGCTTCCGGATTCAGGTCCACCAGAATGCTGCGGGGCTTGCCACCATAAGGAAGCGGAAGCTGAGACCCTTTCACCTTGGTCAGCGGTGTGCGGATGAAGTTGGTGGCATAGTCGAAAAGCTGCTCCTCCGGCAGCGAGGCGGAGCTGACATTGATCTGCAGGATTGGGACGCTTGACGCGCTATACCGAACGATAAGAGGCGCGGTAATCCCCGAGGGCAGCCTTCGGAGAAGCGACTGGGCACTAGCTCCGATCTGGGCCAGTGCCGATTCGACGCTGGTTCCCGGCTGAAGGTAAATACGCTGCACCGCCAGTCCGTTGAGCGACTGAGATTCCTGGTGCTCGATGTCGTTGACGGTAGTGGTGAAGGTGCGCTCGGCGGGCGTCACGACGCGCTGCTCCATCTCCTTCGCGGAAAGCCCATCGTACTGCCAGATCACAGAGACGATCGGAATATCCACAACCGGCAGGATGTCGGTGGGCATTCGGAGGATCGATACCACCCCGAGGATAAGGACCAGCAGAGCCACCGCCACAAAGGTGAAAGGGCGTTTGAGAGCAAGTCGGACGATCCACATTGGAAAAAAGTCCCGGCTTTCTACGCCCCGTGTGGTGATGCCTAGCGGTGGTGCCAGCGATGGTGCCTAGCAAAAGAAACGAAATTCTTCGCGGATTGGAGGGGCAAGATCCTATACCCAGCGCCTTTTCGCCTTAATCCCTGTCAATCTCTGGCTTGCAACAATTCCTTACGCCCCAGCACCAGGCCCCGGATATTTTGCGCGAGCTGCTCCAGCCGGTAGGTCTGGCTTTGTTCGTCCCCCTCGCCGCGCTGTTCCTCCGGGCAGGGCAGATCCGCCTCCCAGGTCACCAGAGGGAGTCCATGCCGATGCGCGGCGACAACAAGAAAGGTTCTCCACCCCCAGCCAAGATCCGGTGGCAGAGGGTCAAGCAGGGGTACGAGGTCGCGGCGCAACAGAAGCGGACCATACAGCAGGTCAGCCTGGCGCCCCAGCGTTTCGGCGGCAAGGGCATTGAATAGCTGTTCCGGGGTCTGCTGAACGCGTGGGAAGGTCGCAAAGCTGGCAGCATCCCGGGCCGGAAGGTAGATGCCGACTTCGGAAGCGTCCGTCGTAGCATTGGACAAAAACGTCTCCAAACGGTTCTCGAAAAACCATTGCTTGTCCGGCTCCGTGTAGAGGATATAGGGGGTGCGTGTTTCCTGCGCCGCGTCCAGTGCCTGCCGTACCTGCGAAACCAGACGCGGACCTTCTCCGGGAGTCTGTCGCACCGTCACCCGGGAAATCTTCGCAAGGTCTTCCCGGAAACCGGGAATCGAGCCACCATCCGCGAAAAAGAGGGGGAGTGCCTGCCGCGCCAGACTGCGCACGGATTGCAGCAGAATCTGTGCTTCGGATTCGGTCCGGGCAAGGATCGGTGCGGCGATCGTAATTGGGAGTATCACGCACCCGTTATACCCGGCACACTCCGTGGAGTAGGAGATCCGGAAGATCCGCCAGCCCGGTTTTCTTCAAAGCGGTGCTTAAAGCTCGGGACGATCCCCGCCGTGCTGCGGTGGGATCTGCCTGGTCTCTTGCCTCGGACCATGCTGGACCCCAAGGTCCGCACAGGTAATGAGGGTACCGGAGCACAAAAGACGTACCCAGGATCTCAGCAACGATCTTTAGGGAGAATGACGGGTCTCGAACCCGCGACCTTCGGCGCCACAAGCCGACGCTCTAACCGACTGAGCTACACTCTCCACGGATTTAGCGACTCCATCCTACCGCCGCTGCTGATAAAATGCAATAGTGTGCGGGAGAGAGGCGCGAAAAAGGGGGCAGCAGGAACCGGTAGGGGCGAGGGCGAAAGAGACCCTATGCGGGAAACCAGTCAAGTCGTTCGGATCGAGCGGCATCGCCTGAATGAGGATCTGGTGGGTCTTACGTTTTCGAGCCTTGAAGGCAGGGACGAATCTGCCTTGCGCCGGCTTGTTTTTGTGCAGCATGGGCTGGGTTCGCGTAAGGAGCGGCATCTCGACCTCTGCCTGCAGCTTGCGGAGGCGGGCTTCCTTGCCTGCAGTCTGGATGCCCGCTTTCACGGGGACCGCGCGACTCCGGAGATGCGGCGGCAGCTCTCGGACATCCATAACGCGGAGTTTCCCGCCGCCTTTCTTCAGACCGTGCAGGGTACTGTGCAGGACATCTCAGCTTTGGCAACGTACTTCGAAGCGGACTCCTACGGCCTGATCGGACATTCCATGGGCGGCTTCATCGCGCTGCAAACCACGATCGCGGACCCCAGGGTTCGTGGGGTCGTCAGTGTCGCGGGTGCGCTGCCTTTGACGATGCCCGAGGATATGCGTTATTCGGCGGAGGCCGCTTCAGCGATGCGCCAGACGGATCTCGCCGCTCGGGCGGCATCCCTCTGGCCGCGGCCTGTTCTTTTGCTGCACGGCGAGGCCGATGAGACCGTGCCGCTTTCCGGCTCCGCTCGCCTCTATGAGGCGCTGCGCCCTTTCTATGCCACGGAACCGCAGCGGCTAGGATTTGTTCCCTATGTGGGCGCCGATCATTCCCTGGCTCCGGCGATGGCTCGCGAGGCGGTTGCCTGGATGCAGAAGTATCTTAGATCCGATAGAGAGTTTTACCCCGGTGAGCATGACACCCCCCGATGATTCCGCTGCCATCTGCCATCCTCTGGAACCGTTGACCGAAGGGGAGATCCAGGAGGCGGTTCGATTGCTGCGGGCCGAAGACAGAATCGGTCCGCGGACGCGCATTGCCGCGGTGGCGCTTCACGAACCGCCGAAAGCGGTGGTTCGTGCCGTTGCTTCGGAGATCCGGGGCGAGCGCCGGGCGTGGGTCAACCTTCTCGACAGTCAGGATGGGGCGGTTTACGAGGCGGTTGTGTGCCTTTCCAGTGGGACGGTGGAGCACTGGGAACGGATTCCCGGTGTCCAGCCGCCGTTTCTTTCGGAAGAGGCGCAGGAGTGTGAAGCGGCAATCAAAGCGGATCTGGCCTTTCAGGCTGCCCTGCAGCAGCGCGGCATCTCGGATCTGGACCTGGTCATGGTGGAAGCATGGCCCGCCGGGAATTACTGGGGCGAGCATAATACCCTCCGCCTGGCGCATGGTCTTGCCTGGCTTCGCTCGGAACCCGGCGACAACGCCTTCGCGCGGCCTATCGAGGGACTCAGCGCGATTGTGGACTTGAATGCGCAGCGCGTGATGAAGATCGAGGACACCGGCGCGGTGCCGATCCCGCCCGAATCCGGCAACTATGCCGCGCGTTACCTCGCCGAGATTCGTCAGGATCTGAAACCGATCGAAATCACCCAACCCGACGGTCCGAGCTTTGTGGTGAACGGACATCATGTCCGCTGGCAGAAATGGGACTTTCGGATCGGGTGGACGCCGCGCGAGGGGCTGGTACTTCATACGGTCGGCTACGAGGACGGGGGACGGGTCCGGCAAATTCTCTACCGCGCCTCCCTGTCGGAGATGGTGGTGCCCTATGGAGACCCCTCCTCGGGGCACTAT
>JACMJB010000215.1 GCA_014380815.1 Armatimonadota bacterium | reverse complement strand
GGGCGAGCCGCTTTTTCAGACCATCGAGTTGGTCGTGGGCCTGGCGCATCTTGTTTCGGGCGGCCTCAGCGCGACTCTGCGCCTGCATCACATCGTTTGGGCCGATTCTGTAACGAAGCCCTGTTTGCGGATTGTAGATACCGTTACGGAACGCATCCACACTAAACCGCATGGTAGCGTACGCCCGATCCGCCTCGTTGGCATCCCGATCCGCCCGTTCTGCTGCGCGCCGCGCCCGTGCAATCTCGGTGGTCAGACGCTGGGTCTCGGCAGAGCGGGATCCCGCCCCGGCGATCCCCGCGTCGGGCGGTGGCCCGTCTTCTTCCCGGAACTCCAGGGCAAGAACCGCCACGCGGGTCACCGTTCTGAGCGACGAGGAGACGATCTCTCGGCTCTCGTCCGGCTTTCCCGATTTCCCGTTTGCCTTCAACGCAATGGTCTGCTCTTCGATTTCCAGGCCATCCTCGGCGGCTCCAGTAATCTGCAGTCTCACTGTGACGGCGCGTCCGTAGCGGTTGCGAAGCTGGTAGACAAGGGACGGCTTGCCTTTGATGGTGACAGAACGGTAGTGGAGATCCACTGCAGTCTGGCGGTGGTCCGGCAGAGGCTGCCATTCGCTCCAGGGGTCCGCGGCCCGGGCGTGATTGCCCGAAACGAACAGCAGGGAGGCTGCCGCAGCCGCAGCGACGGGGGGAAGCGCGGTTGTGACCATGGCGGCGATGGCTGGCAGCGAGGCGGAGAACCGCAAGCACCGAGACGGATGGCTCATCGTGCATACCTTTCTCAAGTGACGGTAGCGATGACAGAAATAGAGGTCCGGCGCCCTGGTGAACCCTACCATGAACTCTACCAGGGCGATAGAACAAAATTATACGCTGGATTCCGCCGATTTCCGCCTTTACCCAAAAGAAATCCGCTCGCCTTTTCTTATTTCCCTTTGCCCTGCTGAGCGTCTTTCAGATGGGTCTTGTACTCTGCCTTGGAGGGGTCCAGTCGGACTGCCTCCCGAAACGCGGTCTCTGCCTCCGCCCATTTCTTTTGCGCCATTCGAGAGATCCCCAAATTGTCCTGATAAAGGGCGCTGGAGGGCTGCAGACGGACCGCCTCCGCCAGGGCCGCCTCCGCCTCGGCGGGGCGTTTCTGGTCCAGCAGAGTGCTCGCAAGGTCGTTTCGTAGTGCACCGCTCGTCGGCAGAAGACGAACCGCTTCCCGGTAGGCGGCTTCGGCCTTCGCGGGATTGGCGGCTTTGCGGTAGGCCAGGCCCAGGTTCCCATTCAATGCGGCGCGATCTCCGTCCTTCAGCACGCCGGGGGCAGCCCCGGCAAGCGCCGCCTGCAGCGACTCAGCCGCCTTGCTCCATTCGCCCGCGCCAAAGCTCTTATCCGCGGCCTCCATCAGAGCATTGAACTCCTGCGCTGAAAGTGGCTTGCCGGGCGCGGGCACCGGCGCCGTGACACCGGAACGAGCACTAACCGAGGGAGCAGTGACCGAGGGAGCGGTGGGTGCGGCAGGGGGGGAGGTGCTCGGGGCTGTTGCCGTCGCGCTGGCACGCATCGCCTGCAGCTGTCTCTCCAGTGCCGTGACACGCTCCTGGGAGGCGTTCACGCGCGCTTTCGCAGCATCAAAAGTGCCCTGTGCGCCACTCATGCCGCTCAGCGTCGAGATGGAAAGTGCCCCATCCACGTCGTTGCGGGGTCGCTGAGACACGCTCTGTGCCTGTGCCGTTGCTGCGACCTGCTGCTGTGCCTGATTCATCACGATCTGCGCGGCCCTCAGGTCTTCCCGTGCGGCGGCAAGCCGCTTCTCCAAAAAGGCGGTGCTGCCGGGCTGACCCTCCGGCGTCGGAGCCGGGGTGGGGCCGTCGAAGGTAGCGCTGAGGACATCTGCGGAGGTCAAGCCGCGCAGCGTTAGTTTTTGCGTTGCACCGATCTTTCCGCTTTTGGCATCGCCCGCGTCCAGCACCGTGATCTGCTCGATGCTCTCGGTTGCGCCGCTGGCACCCACCCCCTCAAACAGCATCTTGTAGGTCACCTTCTGCGGATACCGATTGCGCAACTGGTATTCCAGCGTCGGCTGCTCCTTCTTTCCCGCGGTCCGAAAGCGAAAGTCCACGGCGCCCTGATAGCGGTCGGCAATCGGCTGCCACTCGCTCCAGGCGGCGGCGCGCGCGGGAAGTGCGGTCACAAAAGTAACCGGTACGGCAAGAACAATGGCGGCGGCAACGGGCCGAAATAAGGGTCGGGAAAAACTCATGAAACGGGGTCTCCTTTTGGATAAGTGACGGGAGCAGAAAAGCCTTCCTGCGCGGAAGCGGGAAGGCTTTCGATTAGATCCGCTAGATCAACTCGGCGTGCAGGCCCCAAAGGTGCGCTTTTCGCGCGCGGACCTGCACAAACTGACCGACCAGGTCGCGCCCTGCGGGAAAGTGGGTGGTTTTTCCACTTCGAGTCTGGCCCTGCCACTGGTTCGGGTCTTTGTGTGACCGGCACTCTACCAGTACCTCGAAAAGACGGTTTTCGTCCGCGTGCCGCTGATTAATGGCGCAGGTGATCTCGTTCTGCACGGCAATCAGCGCTTCCAGACGACGAATCTTCTCCTTTTGCGGGATCTGGTCCGGGAAGGAAGCGGCCTGCGTAGGATCGCGCGGTGAGTATGCGAACATGAAAGCCGCGTCGAATCGCACCTCCTCCACAAAGCGCAGTGTGTTCTGGAACTGATCTTCGGTCTCGCCGGGAAATCCCAGCATTAGGTCCGTCGTGATGGCGATGTCCGGCATGGCGGCACGGAGTTTGCGGACGATCTCGCGGTATTGATCCAGCGTATAGCCGCGGTGCATCCGCTTGAGCAAAGTATCGTCACCGACCTGAACCGGCAGGTGGACCTGCTCACAGACATGGGGCAGGGTCGCCATCGCCTCGATCACGTCGTCGGTGAAATCCTTTGGATAGGGCGATGTGAACCGGACCCGCTCGATGCCGGGTACATCGTTGACACGGCGCAGAAGCTCGCTGAACGAGCAGGTCGCGTCCAGCCCTTTGAGTCCGTAAGAGTTGACTGTCTGCCCGAGCAGCGTCACTTCGCGGGTGCCGTGCGCGGCCAGATGCCGGACTTCCGCGACGATGTCTTCGGCGGGGCGACTGCGTTCTTTGCCCCGGGTCAGCGGCACGATACAGAAGGCGCAGAACTTGTCGCAGCCATACATGATCGAGACAAACGACTTCAATTTGCCGGTCGTCACGCGTTTGCGTTCGGGCAGAAAAAGCTGCGATTCCTGCTTTTTGCGCGGAAGCTGAAGCTGAATCAGGACATCGGACGCCCGGTTCGCGGTCGCCTCACCGGAGGCAAGCAGGGATCGCCGCTCTCGTATCAGTTCGGGGATGCGCTCCATCTGCGCCGTGCCCGCCACCAGATCAATATGCGGCGCGCGCCGGGCGATCTCCGCGCCCGCTCGCTGCGCCATGCAGCCGGTGACCCCGATGGTCATGCCGGGCCGGGCCTGTTTCAGCTCCGCGAGATGACCGAGCTTGGAGAAAACCTTATCCTCGGGCTTCTGCCGTACAGAGCAGGTGTTCAGCATCACGACATCAGCGCTTGCGGGGTCGTCGGTCTCCACCAGTCCGTCGGCTTCCAGAAGGTTTTTGATCTGGTCGCTATCGTCCGCGTTCATCTGGCAGCCCCAGGTGATAATGTGAAACCGCCTTGGCCCAGCAGACGCCACCGGTTCCAGTGATTTCGTGTCGCTTTCTGCTGTTGCTGCCGCTATTGTCGCTTCCACCATAACGTTTCATTATACGCGGGTGGGCAAGGCCCTGCAAACGAGCGACCCGTGGCGATACGTTTCAAAGAGGGCAATCGAAATGTCATTTCCATCTATCGAACCGCAAATGACCCGCACGCGTCTCCTAGACGATCTTTATAATATGCGAAGCTTCAATTTCCTGCGCGATGTCATCGGCAGCCATGGGCAGGAGCCAGAAGAATTTAGCGTGGCGGAGCATTCTGAGCGTGAAGCGCGTTTCGCGCAGGCCTGGCTCGAAACTGCCTCGTTTGACTGGCTGGGGATACTGCTGAATCTGCTGGCCTATCCGCCCGATGAATTTGGCGATCCGAAACTGACGCACGAGCAGTGGCAGCTCTATCAGGCGGATGCCACGCTTCTGCTGGGGAGATGGATGAAGAGGGACCACCAAGTTCTTCTTCAGGTAGGACCGATGGTCGTCACCGACTTGAGGCTACGACAGTTTATCCTGGAGGCCTTTTGGGAGTGCGATGACCCGAACAGCCTGCTTTATCTGGAGCCTATGGTGTCCCGTGTTGCTCAACTCCCGGACAACGAAGCCTCGGCACTGGTCACAGCAATCGGGGAGAACACTGCCCCAAACGGGGATCTGCGGCTTCTCCTGCGCAAAATACAGGACAGCCTCACCCCGGCTCAGACGGAAGCGGCTGCCGAGGCTGCATTGTATCTGCAAGATAGACGGTTCACAGATCAGGACGAGGAATAACGAATCAAAACGTGACGCGCTCAATCGCGCTCCAGGGGAAGAACAGCTTTCCAGTCGTGCCCTCGATGGTCAGGCCGGTATCCGAGGAGGCGATGACTGCCCCGACGTAGCTGGTCTGGGCGCTGCCCCGCAGAACGAGCGTATAGATGATTACCTTGGTTCCGATTTCCACGACCCATTGTACCGTTGTCTGGCCATAGCCGGGATGGGTCGGGACTGAGCGGTGCAGGTTAAAGTGAGCGACCGGTTCGGGTACAAGCCGAAGCAGAGCCGAACAGAAAAGGAACCCGCTTTACCCATGAGTGAACCGCAAACCCAACCCAGCCGCGAGGAAGCCCTCGCGAAACTGCGTGACCTGATCAAGGGCATTGATATTGCCATGCTCACGACCGTAGACACGACCGACGGAACCCTCCGAAGCCGCCCGATGAGTATCAACGGCGAGGTGGAGTTCGACGGCGATCTGTGGTTTTTTACCCGCGCCTCGTCGCACAAAGTAGACGAGATCGAACGCAGCCCGCAGGTGAACGCCAGCTTCGCGCAGCCGGAAAAGCAAAACTATGTTTCCATGTCGGGGAACGCCAGCCTAATTACGGACCGCGAGAAAATGAAGCAACTCTGGAAGCCGCACCTCAAGGCCTGGTTTCCGGAAGGCACCGATGACCCGGATATGGCGCTGCTCAAGGTGAGCGTCGTGAAAGCTGAATACTGGGACTCGCCATCCGGCCTGCTGGTTCATGTCTACGGGGTCGTTAAAGCGACGCTTACCGGGCAGTCACCAAGCAGTGGCGAAGATGTGAAGGTAAACCTCAAATAAGGAAAAACCGCAGATAAAGGGTCCCCGGCGCGGGGCCTTTTCCGGGTGTACTCGCGGTGTGCTTGTCGCTCCCGGAGAAGGCCCCGCCGCAAGGAAAAGGTCCCGGCGCTATTGCGCGCGCCGGGGTCTCTTGGTTCCTCCGGTTCCCAGGGTGGTGGGCACAAACACCAGCGCGACGATACAATATTCCCGTGCCGAGGTTCAGAACCGTGCCGTTTGACAGCCCCCTGAAGCGCCCGTAAAATAGGGCCTATTCGTGGGTTTTGAGCAGCCACGAAGTGGCCGTTTGGAGACAGATGCGAGCGGTTTTGCAGCGCGTGACGGAAGCGACGGTCACAGTTGATGGTGGGGGGGTCGGGAAGATCGGGCGGGGCATACTAGCCCTGGTTGGGGTCGCGAACGGCGATACGGAAACGGATGCCGTCTATATCGCGGGCAAGATCGCGGATCTTCGCATCTTTTCTCGCGACGATGCCGCCGGAGAGTCCGAGGCAGGAGCGGAACAGTCCCTGCGGGATGTGGGCGGAGCGGCCCTGGTCGTTTCGCAGTTCACCCTGCTTGGAGATGCTCGCAAAGGCCGACGCCCCTCCTGGTCCGGCGCGGCGCCCCCCGACGAGGGCCGCCGCCTTTACGAGGCAGTTGTTGTCCTTTTAAGAGACCAAGGCATTCCGGTACAAACGGGGACGTTCCGCACCCAGATGCAGGTCAGCCTGACCAATGATGGCCCGTTCACCATCCTTCTGGATAGCCGAAGAGCGTTCTGACTGCAAACGGAACAGGTAACGTCAGAGTCGAGAAAGCGCGAGGAGAGAAGGTACCGAATCACCCATGGATCACGATCCGCACGATCAGCCTGAAAAAACCAGCGATGCAGATGCTTCCGAGACGGATGAAGTTTCCGAGGAGCGAAACTCTGAAGTCGTGGACGAAGCGGATATTCAGCCCGCGGTGATGGACGGCTATGCCTCGATCGCTTTTGCTGTGGACGATGAAGAAGACCGGCAAAACGGGATCGCGACACCGGAAGGCCGCGCGGCGCGTGGGGACAAGTATCTGAAGGAGGGCCATGTCTCCGAGGCGCTCGGTCAGTACCGCGAGGCGGTTCGCGCGTCCGGCGATGACGTGGAAACCGGTGCCACCAGCCGCGTCACTCTCGGGGATGCCTACGCCTACTCCGGTCAGGCGCTCAACGCCTACCGCCAGTACCGTCGTGCAATCAAGACATCGCCGCGCCGAGCGGAACCCCATTTTTCCCTTGCTGAACTGTTTCAGCGCTATGGTCGGCTACAGTCCGCGATCGCCGAATACCGCAAAGCCATCCTGTATGCCCCGACCAACGCGTATTATCGCTACAAACTGGGCGATGCCCTCGCTCTCGCGGGGGATCTGGAGGGGGCGATCTCCGAGCTTGAGGAAACGACGCACCTGAAGTCGCAGGACGGCTTCTACCACTTCTGGCTGGGAGATCTGTATTTTCGCGCGAACCGTCTGGAGGACGCCATTCGCGAGATGCAACAGGCGACCCTGTTCTGCCCCTACGACGCCTATTATGTGGTGCGTCTGGGGGTTCTGTACCGGCGAATCGGCATGGTGGGAGACGCCATCGGGGCGCTGAAACAGGCCGTTCAGATCGTGCCCGAGAACGGGGCGTACCAGTGCCTGCTGGCGGACCTTTACAGCGAGCAGCGGTCGGACCCGGAGGCGATTCTGCACTATCAGATGGCGGGCCGACTGGACGGCTATGACCTGGAGATGCTGAGCCGCCTGCGTCGTCTTTCCGGTCAGGAGACCGAAGACACCGAAGAGATCATCGCCGCTATCGCCGCGCCGCCCGAAGACGAAGAGTTCGAATGACAAACAAAGGCCGGACTGTCTGAAAACAGTCCGGCCTTTGCCGCGCATTTGTGGAGAAGCTACGCCTTTGGTGAAGTCATCAGGGGGTCGTGCTGGCGGTGCTTTCCGCGCTGGCGGCGCGGTTCGCATTGATGAAGGAACCCAGTCCCAGAATGGTCGGTGCCCAAAGCCCGACGAAGATTCCTGCGTCCTTCTGCCCCTTGGCGTAGAGATAGATCGCAGTGGCGATGGACGCCACGCTCGATGCCAGCACGATCCCATTGATGTCTTTGTTCGTAGTCTCCGTTGCGCTCATTCTTTCGATACCCTTTGCTAAATTTGTACGTCTGTCGGCATTCGCCGAATACGCAAAAGGCAATTGCGCCAATCGGTATGCCCTGTATAACCGGCCGCGATGAAAAAAAGTTCACGGTATTTTCGACCGCGATTTTTAACCGTCGGTGAGGGTCACGCCGCCGGGAAAAAGGAGGAATCCGAAACGTCGTATGCGCCGGGCCGCATCCCCGTAGTCGGCCAGGCGGTCGTTGGTGACCAGGGGGGCGGGAAGCGACTCTGCCTCCCGGATCAGCACTGTGTCCGCGACCGTTCCCGGCGGCGTCTCCTGGACAATGCCCGCCTCGACCAGCAGGAGATAACCGGGCTTATCATCCACATGGAAGCGCAGATTCGCATCGGCGATGAGGAGCACGGGAAACCAGCCACCGCGCAGCAAAAAGTCGCGCATCTGGCGCAGAACCGCGACCCGTGGGCGCGGCGCCAGTGCCAGGGGGTCCGGGTCGTGGCGGGCGACGTTGCTGGCATCCACAAGAATGGGGCGAGGTTCATTCCTCTGCAGCAGCGGGCATGCCACTGCCGGGTTCAGGGCAGCGACCGCGGACTCCAAACGTTCGGCGAGTGCGGCGTCACCCTCGCGCCCTCGTTCCCGCAGTGCGCGAAGCCCGGACCGCACGTTCCGGATATACTCGGCGTCGCCGGTATCCACCGCCTTCAGGATGCGCCGCGCCGTCACGGCGGACATTGTCGGCAGCGAGATCGCCTCGTCCGGCCTGACACCCGCTTCGCCGCCCCCGCCGACCGGTGCGAGGACCGCGAGCAAGGGTGCGAGCTTTTTGCCCCCAGAGCCAAACAGCGCCTGTAACTGCCCGGTCACCTCCGGCGATGCCACGCGCACCCGGTCAAAGGCTGCGCGCACGGCTTTCGCCTGGCCGGTACGCTCCATTAGGGCGGCAATCCGGGCCAGGAGCGCGGCATCGTTTGGCTTCAGCAAGATCGGGATGCCCCCACTCAGTCGCCGCGCTACCAGACGCCCCCATGACTCCGCCGCCCCAGCGACATCTCCTGCCTCCAGAAAAGCGGCAAGCGCGAACCGCTCCTGTTCCTCGCTCTCCTGCCGCTGTCTCTCCTGAGAGTAGCGATCCGTGGGCGTGGCGGCAAGGCTTTCGGCGGTGAGGCTGCGAATCACGCCCTCCGCGCGTCGTCCATAGATCGCGCGGCCCGCATCGTCGCCGAGCAGCAGCAGCGCCTCACGGCATACCTCCACTACCAGTGCATACCTGCCCCGGCTGAGGAGCCGCCGCATGGCATCTTCAAACAGCGCGGCGGCGGCCATGGGTGCAGCGTCGGGCATCGCGGCACCCGTGGCCACACCAGGTGCGGAGGGGACGCTGCCCGCGCCTTTGAGGGTGGCTTCCATCGCTTTCTGTTCCATGCGGCGCGTTTCGCGTTCGCGTCGGTGCCGCTGCCGCTCCGCCTCCGCTTCCGCCGTGACACGGGCCGCATGGGACGCTTCTGCCGCCGCGCGTACGGTCTCTCGTTCGCGCTGGGCATCCGCGAGTGCGGCTTCGAGCGCGCGGATGCGCTCGTCTTTTTCCCGCAGGGCCTTGCGGTGGGCGTCCAGCTTGACCTTTAGAGCCGCGTCCACCCCTCCCCTCCCTCTCCTCTCGGAAGAAGGGGCGTTCTCTGCCTTATCTGCCGGGGCGTTGGGCGAAACGCGGATAGATGTCGCCAAGAATGCCCCCTCTTCCGGGGGAGGGGAGGGTTTGATCTCCAGCACCTCGTCCCCGAATTTGGGCCGCTTCCGCGCCTCTTCCACGAAGCGGGTTAGCACAATGGGGTTTCGGAGAAGCTCCGGGGCGGGGCGAAACCCGGCGAATAGCCGGGCGGAGCGGTCTTTGTCTTTTTGCGCCAGTCGAACCAGATCACGGGGCGGCAGCGAGGCAAACAAGGCCCGCCACTCGTCCGCATCGATCGGTGGCGCCGGGGTTTGGTCCAAAGCGGGCGCGCGGTGGTCGTCCTCGTCACCAGTCACACCGATCAGACCAGTCACGCGTGCGGTTTCATGGGAGCAGGGACAACCGATAGAGGGGATGCGGCGGCGGCAGCGAACATCGGCAGCGGACGCATCGCGGAGCCGGGCCGCAGCGCGGAGCGTTTGAGCTGTCCGCAGGCGGCGGCGATCCGGTGACCACGCTCTTTGCGCTGCGTAATGGTGACGCCATAGGTTGCCACGATCTCGCGGAAGCGGCGGGTGGCCTCCGGCGTGGGCCGCTGGTAGCGCGATGCCACATCGGTCGTGTTGTAGGGGATCGTGTTGACCGAGCAGAGCGGCTGCCGCTGCAGGAGCCGCCCCAGATCGTGCGCCTCCTGTTCCGTGTCATTGACACCTGCCATCAGCACGTACTCGAAGGTGATGCGCCGATGGGTTTTCTCGACATACTCGCGGCAGGCCTGCATGAGCCGCGCGACCGGGTATTTCTCGTTCAGCGGCACTAGCTGAGAGCGAAGCTCGTCGGTGGGAGCGTGCAGCGACACCGCAAGCGTGAGCTGCAGATCCTCGGCGGCGAGCTTTTCGATATTGGGCACGACCCCCACCGTCGAGACGGTGATGTGCCGCATCGCGATCCCGACCTCTTCGTTGAGAATGCGGACCGCCCCAAGGACGCTTGGATAATTCAGCAGCGGCTCGCCCATGCCCATCAGCACCACATGTGTGACGCGCTGGGCGGGATGTTGCGCCTGCATAAACAGCACCTGATCCACGATCTCGCCCGCTGTCAGGTTGCGCGCCAGTCCCTCGGTTCCCGTGGCGCAGAACGAGCAGGCCATCGGGCAGCCCACCTGCGACGAGATACAGACCGAGACCCGGCCGGGGTACGGCAGGAACACGGACTCGATCACCTCGTCGTCGGGCAGGTCGAGCAGATACTTGACAGTGCCATCGGGAGCCGACGAGGTAGATCGAAGGCGACAGGGAGCCACGTCGAACTGCTCGGCAAGCCGTGCTCGCAGATTTTGAGGAAGGTCTGTGACCGACTCCAGATCGCGAATATTCCGCCGGTACAACGCCTGAGCAAGCTGACGCCCCCGGAATGCGGGCGCACCGTGCGCCGCGAGGGACGCCTCCAGCTCTGCGGTATTTTTGCCGATCAGGGTTTCCATAGCCGCTTAGTATACCGTTTGGATCGCCTTGGTGCCATCCGCCTGAACCATTACGCATCCCGTATACTGTCTTACCTACTGTCTTACGTTCTGCTTTTTTACGCTCTGTGAAGCGCTTCAGGAGGATTCCCAAGGACCCTATGGTACGCAAAGGCTATATTCAGCGGCTGATAGACGAACTGATCGAGGTCGCAGCGAAAGTCCTGCGCCTGCGAACTGCGGGTGATGATCCCGCCGCCCTGCAGGAAATCAAAGCCGCCGCCAAAAGCATGGTCGGTTTTGATACCACCGCCCTGACCCGCTTCTCCGATGCTTCGCTGCTCGGCCTGCTGTCATCGGGTGGTGCGCTGGACGCGGGAAAGGCGCTTGCCGCCGGGACGCTGCTCCAGGCGCAGGGGCAGATCCAATCGGCGCAGGGCGAGCAGGAAGCGTCCCGCATCAGCTGGCACAAGTCGCTGCTGCTGCTCACGGCGGCGCTTCAGGCCGAGCCGAGTCTGAACACGGAAGAGTGGCAGGCACGGATCGTAGAGGTTCGTGCCGCTCTGCGTCTGGAACCCCCCGCCCCGGGGGGATAATATCGGCATTGTCTCCAGCCTTCTGCCATCCACAAGAGTAGGGATTCCTGGAGATTCCCCCGCGTCTGCAGATCGGTGCCGACGCTGCCAGGGGCGAGGCCGCTTGCGAGGGGGGGGCGCAAATGATATAGTTTTTTAGCGGTCTTCAAGGGCGAACTCGCCGCAAACTGAATGTGAAGCGCACGGAAGAGTGGGTCAGCGCGGCCCGCTCTTTTTCTCGTTCTAATGGGTGCGCTTTTTCCGCTCTGCGACGCAGGCGGCACTAAAAATGATCATTAACAGAATAATGGACTGGAAGCAGCAGGAGACCCAGCAAGAATGAACGCAGAATTTATTGATGCGCTGCGGCAGATCGAGCGTGAAAAAGATATTCCTTTTGAGGTGCTGGTGGAGGCGCTGCAGTCGGCGCTGGAAACCGCCTACCGCAAAAGCTACAATACCGAACAGGAAGTGAACCTGCGGGTCGAGCAGAGCAGCGCGACCGTTGTTGGAGGGCCAAAGGGGCCGTTTCGAGTGTTCCGCCGGATTATTGTCACCGACGAGCCGACCAACGAGCACACCGAGATCTCGGTCGCGGCGGCCCGTGAAAAGTATAAGCCAGACTCCAAAGTAGGAGACGTTGTCGAGGAGCCGCTTTCGGTGCGCGATTTCGAGCGCATCGGGCGAATTGCGGCTCAGACCGCCAAGCAGGTGATCGTTCAGCGTATCCGCGAGGCGGAGCGCGATAAGATCTTCGACGAGTACAACGACAAGGTCGGCGATGTCATCACCGGTACGGTGTCACGGCGCGAGGGCGGCAACATTCTGATCGCGCTGGGCAAGCTGGAGGCGATCCTCCCCATCAAGGAGCAGGTGCCGAGCGAGAACTACCGCTTCAACGACCGGATCAAGGTGTTCCTTTTCGATGTGCGCAAGACGCCGAAGGGGCCGCAGGTGGTCGTGTCACGCACGCACCCGTCCCTGATCCGGCGTCTGTTTGAACTGGAAGTCCCGGAGATCCACGACAGCATCGTCTCGATCAAGTCGGTCGCCCGTGAGCCGGGGCAACGCAGCAAGATCGCGGTCGCAAGCCGCGATGATCGTGTTGACGCGGTCGGGTCGTGTGTCGGACACCGCGGCGCGCGCGTCCAGGCGGTCGTGAATGAACTCTACGACGAGAAGATTGACATCGTGCGCTGGAGTGCGGACAATCGTCAGTTCATCACGGAGTCCCTGTCGCCCGCCAAGGTGTCCTCGGTCCAGCTCAACGACGACACGAAATCCGCTTTCGTGGTTGTGCCAGACAATCAGCTCAGCCTGGCAATCGGTAAATCGGGCCAGAATGTTCGTCTTGCGGCTCGCCTGACCGGCTGGCGTATTGACATTCGGTCCGAATCGCAGGTGGCGAAGCAGGCGTTTTTGGATGCCGCCGCCGCGCTTGCCGATGCCCCGGAAGACCCGGATGCGGAGGCGCTTCTGCCGCCGATCACGTTCGGCGATCTGCTGGGCGGGGATGACGCTCCGGAAAGCCTGCACGTGCCGGACCGTTCCGGCACCCTGGAGAGCGCAAGCAGTGACGCTGCTGAAACAGAGACAAAGCATGATAGTCCTGATTTCAGCCCCGAACCCGGCACGATCGGGCCGGTAAATGATACAACGAGTGATGAGAAACCGGAATAGCGGGGAGCAAGCCGCGGCAGGGCGTCGCTGCGCCACCGGGCGCCCCCAAAACGGCTGGACGGCGCAAACGTGAACACGGCATCCGGGCCTGCGGTGGGTAAAGCGCGGCGGACCCCCATCCGAACCTGCGTGGCCTGCCGCACCAGTGGCGGTAAGCGCGGTCTGCTCCGCGTGGTGCGGCTTGGGGCGGGGGAAGACGCGGGAACGGTGGTGCTCGACCCCACTGGCAAGCGGAGCGGGCGCGGGGCCTACGTGTGCCCGACCCCGGACTGCATCGGGCTTGCGCTGAAGCAGAAAAAACTGGAGCGTTCCTTGAAGACACCGATCGGGGAAGGGGCCGCGGAGGCGCTGCGTGCCGCGGCGCTGCCTGCACCACCCTCCCCGTCCCTGCCGGAGGTGAGCGGCTAGCAGTCGTTCACCGGT